>JBCCUO010000058.1:0-10035 GCA_039196805.1 Planctomycetota bacterium
CAAGGGTTTGGCTGTTCGCCAATGAAAGTGGTACGTGAGCTGGGTTCAGACCGTCGTGAGACAGGTCGGTCCCTATCTGCCGTGGGCGTTCGAATCTTGAAGGGGTTCAACTTTAGTACGAGAGGATTTAGTTGGACGAAGCTCTGGTGTACCAGTTGTCGCGCTAGCGGCACGGCTGGATAGCTAACTTCGGAACGGATAAACGCTGAAAGCATCTAAGCGTGAAGCCCTCCCAGAGATAAGGATTCGTAGACATTAGTCGAAAGCCCCCTGGAAGACGACCAGGTTGATAGGTTGGACGTGTAAGCACGGTAACGTGTTAAGCAAACCAATACTAACGGGCAAACGTTTGGCCATCGATATCCCGCACTCATGATCCTAGTGAGTTCGCATTGGGTCGCTTCGGCGTACCCAGTTGCTTCTCGATTGCTCAGGAAACACTTCGGTGTTTCCGCTGACTACCAAACAACTGGCTTAGCCGTGGTGAAATACCCACGGCTAAGTCTTACCGGCGACCATATCGGAAAGGCCCTACCTGTTCCCATCCCGAACACAGAAGTCAAGCTTTCCGAGCCGATGATAGTGCCCACCAGCGTGAAAGTAGGTATTGCCGGTTTTTTAAAGCTTCCCTTCGTTAGCGAAGGGAAGCTTTTTTTATGCGCGTCAACTACCTCCCTTGATCGGCCTCGCCATGCCTCGCAGAAGACGCTCCAACTCTGGCTCCGGCCGCGACCAACAGCTGACCCTGACCGGGTTTGGTGAGGAAGTTCACGGCGACCCGGACTCATCCGATCAGCCAGGCCGATCCGAGCCGACGTCCCGAGGGCAGACACGACAAGCCGTCCGCATCGACGCGGGTTCGCTGCCTGACGTGCTGTCGGCGCCGGTTACCCCAGCGGAAGCAGAGCCGCTTCCCGATCTGGCAGGCAAACTGGTCGTGGTCGTCGATGCCCACTCGTTGATTTACCAAGTCTTTCACGCCCTGCCGCCAATGACCAGTACCGGCGGGCTTCCGGTGAGTGCGGTCTATGGATTCGCCGGCGACATGCTGGAACTGATCGATCGAAAGCAACCGGACTATCTGATTGCAGCTTTTGACAAGAGTGCCATCACGTTTCGCAATGACCTTTACGATCAATACAAGGCCAACCGCGACCCCATGCCCGATGAGCTGCGGCAGCAGATTCCCTTGGTGCGCCAAGCGGTCGATGCACTTGGGATCGGTGTCGTTGAAATGGAAGGGTTCGAGGCGGATGATCTGCTAGCCACGATTGCCAAAATCACCGAACAGGCTGGCGGCGACTGTTTGGTGGTGACCAGCGACAAGGACTGTCGCCAACTGATCACCGATCACGTCAAGATCTACAACATCCGCAAGGATCTCGAAATGGACGCGGCCAAATTGTGGGAGACCTGGGGCGTTCGGCCGGACCAAGTGGTGGATTTCCAGGCATTGGTCGGCGACGCGGTCGACAACGTCCCCGGCGTTCCATTGATCGGCCCCAAGATAGCTCGATCGCTCTTGGAGGAGCATGGCACGCTGGAAGCTGTGCTGGATAACGCTGATTCTGTTTCCGGGAAGAAGCGAAAGCAGAATCTGAAAGAGGGCCGCCAGCTGGCGATGCTTAGCCGGCAACTGGTCAAGCTTCGTGATGACGTAGATTTCCCGATTGCCTGGAGCCGCTCGACACGGACTGCGATTCAGCCGCAACGTGCCAAGGCGCTGTTCAAAGAGTTTGGCTTTCGCAGCCTGACTAGCCGTGTCGAAGAGTTGATTCGCGATATTCAGGGGGATGCACCGGAAGCCGATTGGCAGTGCGACTATCGATGCGTCTCAGATATTGACTCGTTGCGCGAGTTAACCGGGAACCTTGCGACGACAAAGCGGATCGCGATCGACACGGAAACGACATCAACCAATCCTCGGATAAGCGAATTGGTTGGTATCTCGTTGGCCTGGCGGCCCGGGCAGGCAGCGTACCTTCCGCTGATGAGCCCGGAAGGTGCAGCGAGCATCGCCGCCGACGATGCGATCGACCTACTGCGTCCCCTCCTTGAGGATCCCTCCATTGAGAAAGTCGGGCACAACCTCAAGTTTGATGTGGTGGTGCTACGCGCCGCCGGCGTGAACGTGCGTGGCGTGACCACGGACACGATGGTGGCTGACTATCTGCTGAACCCAGGCGGGCGCAACCACACGTTGGATGACCTATCCCGCCGATATCTTGCTCACACTCCGGTCTCGATCAAGGAATTGATTGGCAGCGGCAAACGTCAACTGACGATGGATCAGGTTCCGCTAGCGGACATTACCCACTACGCATGCGAGGATGCTGACGTGCCGCTGCGGATCGCATGTCAGGTGGAATCCGAGTTGGAAGAACAAACGCTGGACACGTTGTTCACGGACGTCGAAATGCCTCTCATCGACGTCTTGGCAGAGATGGAGTTCAACGGGATCACTGTGGACGCGGAGTACCTGGGCAAAATGAGCCGGGAATTCTCCATCACGATCGACGACCTGCGAGACAAGCTGCATCAGTTGGCGGGACGGATTTTCAACCCGGACAGCCCGAAGCAGTTGGCTGAAGTGATGTTTGACGAGCTGAAACTTCCAGTGGTGAAGAAGACCAAGACGGGCAAGAGCACCGACGCAGGTGTGCTTCAGCAATTAGCGGTCGATCATGAGTTTCCCGCCACGGTGATGGAATACCGCCAAGCAACCAAGCTGAAGAACACCTACATCGATGCACTTCCGGAGCTGATCAATCCCAAGACGCATCGCGTTCACACTTCGTTTCGCCAAGACGTCGCCGCAACAGGGCGTCTGAGCAGCAGCGAACCGAATCTGCAGAACATCCCCATCCGCACCGAGCAAGGCCGAGCGATTCGGGGTGCCTTCCAAGCATCACCCGAGGGCTGGCTGCTGCTGGGTGCCGACTACTCGCAGATTGAACTCCGTGTGCTTGCGCATGCCAGTGGCGATCCGGCGCTTCAAAAGGCCTACCACGACGACGCCGACATCCACACTCGTGTGGCGGCTGAAGTGAATCAAGTGGATGAATCGGAGGTCACCAGTGACATGCGGCGTGTCGCCAAGACGATCAACTTTGGCATCGTCTACGGCCAGAGTCCTTTCGGACTGGCGAAGACACTGGGTATCAGCAAGGCGGAAGCGCGAGACTACATCGAAATGTATTTCGAGCGGTATCAAGGCGTGGAACAGTTCATGCTGGACACGCTCGTTCGGTGTCGACGAAACGGCTACGTTTCGACGATTCTTGGTCGACGCCGCGACGTTGCGGGGGTGCGTGACTTGATCAATCTGGAAGTCAGCAAACGCCGAAGCCTGACCGAAGCGGAGCGGATAGCGGTCAATACGCCGATTCAGGGATCGGCGGCCGACTTGATCAAGCTGGCAATGCTGGCCGTGCACAAACAGCTTTCTCGGTCTGACCTACAAGCCAGGTTGCTGTTGCAGATCCACGACGAGTTGCTGTTCGAGGTCGCACCGGAGGACTGCCAACGACTGGAGGTGATGGTCCGCGATGAGATGACGAACGTCATGCAGTTGGACGTTCCATTGAAAGTCGACATTGCCGTTGGCAAGACTTGGGCTGACACGTGAGACGCGGAAGCGGTTTGTGAGCGGTCAGCGGTCAGCTTTTGGCTCGTAGCGATTGGGGTTAGCAGGCGGCTGGCTAACGGCTAACAGCCAAACACCGACCGCCGAAAGCTGACTGCTAAAAGCCAGCCATGACCTAGGCTTAAGCATTACGTCTGCGCTGATTTCCCTTGTTCCTGCTGTGCCATGGCCCTTCTCGTCGCGTTGTTTGCGTTTGCCGCGATGGTGTGGATGGTGCCGGTCTTTCGTTCTGGTCGGATGCTTCCGCTTGTATCCGCAGTTCTACTGCTAGGGACCGTATTGGGGACCGAGTTCTTCTCCGTCGACGGCCCCTTTCAAATCAGCTTGGATCGAATCGCTTGGCTGTTGGTGATGGGGCTAACGGTTGTGCGTTGGCGCTTGGGGGACCTGCAGTCGATTCGGTTGACGCGGGCCGACTGGTTGCTACTGGCGATGGTGGGTTGGTTGTTGCTGAGTACTGCGCGCGGTGGACCGATTCCGGAATCGGAAGTCCCTCCGGTAGCCCGATGGCTCTTCTACGTTGCGATGCCAGTGTCGCTGTACTTCGTTTGCCGGTTTATCAAGCTACGGTCCGCCGACATTCGCGTCTTCGGTCGCGTTTTCCTGGCGTTGGCGACGTACTTGGCTTTCACCGCCATATGTGAAGTGCGCGGCTGGGACGCATTTGTCTTTCCACGCTACATCATGGATCGGGATCACTGGGAATTTCTCGGCCGAGGTCGTGGCCCGCTGCTCAATCCCGCTGCGAATGGTTGCCTGATGTTGATCGGGCTGATGTCAGCCGTCGGGCTGATCGTTCGAGGGTCTCGGGTGGAACGATTCGTGTCAGTGGTCACCGCGGTGGTGATCTTGGGCGGGCTTTACTCGACACTGACACGCAGCATCTGGCTCTCCGTGCTGATTGCCTTGGCGATCGCGGCCATGGTTTACACGCCCCGTTGGGTGCAAGTGCTGGGGCTGGTCACGGCAATGGTGCTTGGAGGTCTGATGGCGGCTGGCTTGAAGGACCAGATCTTGAGCTTCAAGCGAGACAAGAATCTGTCGGCGTCGGATGCCGCCAAGTCAGTGCAACTACGACCCTTGTTGGCAGTGGTTGCTTGGGAGATGTTTCAGGATCGTCCAATCACTGGGCACGGGTTTGGTCACTACTTTGCCGAATCACCCCCCTATCACACTGATCGAGGATACGGTCTGCCGCTGGAACAGGCGCGGCCGTACATGCAGCACAACGTGTTGCTCTCGCTGGCGGTTGATAGTGGCTTGTTGGGCGTTTTGCCGATGATGCTTTGGTTTGCCATTGTCTGTCGATCGACATGGCTGACGCTCAGGGAGTCGTCCAAGCCGCGCGAGTTATCGAAGTCGAACGAGTCATCGGGACCGTACGAGGCGACCCAGATGGCATTGATGTCGCTGGGGATCTTGGCCGGTTACGTTACGAACGGGATGTTTCATGACGTCATCGTCATTCCCATGATGCACATGTTCCTGTTTAGCTTTGCGGGATTGCAAATCAATGTTCGCCAGCACGGCTTGGAGGCGAACGCGACGATGCAAGCGGCAACGCTTCCTGCAAGAGCAGGAAACCTGTCTCGACTGCAAGAGTGCTGATCCGACCGGAGCGTGTCTTGATGGGATTGACGCCCGGGCGATTCTGATCACTACGACTTCTTGGGTTTCGACGTATAGGTCCCGTCGGGACCCACCAGCTTTTGGGGTTTCTTCCCGATACTCTCGAATATCTCCCATAGTTTCTTTGGACTCAGACGCACGTCCTTGGCAGGGAAGAGAGTGACGGATCGTTGCTTGATGTCGCAACTCACTCGGGAGATGTCTTTCTCTTTGTCAAACCGTGCAGTGATTCGCTTCACGCAACCCGAGCACATCTCGCCAACGGTGACGGTCGTCGTGGGGACCTTCTTCTCATTGCCAAACACTGGGGTGGAAACAAGTAGGGCGACCAGCATCGCAGCCGAAAGCGTCAGGACTCTGTTTCGGTTCGTGATCATTGACATGGCTTTTCCTCGACTGAAACAAGCGGCTTGTGTTTGGTTTATTTGCAAGTCGTGTGCAAATAAAGCAGCGGAAAGTTCAGCCGTCAACCTCAGTGTCGTTCTCGCATTCCTGTTGTCCGGCTTGGCCAAGATTGGCTAGTTTGCAAGCTGAGGGGTTGCCTGCCAGGCAGGCGACGCAAGTGCGCGCGTCGAAGCGAGAGTTCCCGCGGCCTTGACGACCACATTGAGGGGACTTGCTTTGTCTACCAGTAACGCTTTCAGAACGATCTTCTGGACCCGGTCGCTCGTCTCATCGATGTCTCGTACGTTTCACGGCCGGTGGATTCGTGGTTTCGCTTTATCGCTGCTTGGGTTCATCGCGGGGTTTCACACTCTTATCGCATTCGCTTGTCCGTTTTGCTCGGCGCTTGCCCCGACGTTGAGTGATGATCTGAGCGAATCGTCCGCCGCAGTGTTTGCAAGCTGCGAATCGATTCCCCAGGAGACAGCGGGGCAACAAGTGTTTCGGATGCGCATCACGGAGGTCGTCAAAGGCGATCCCAAACTGTTGGACACCGTGATCGAGGTACCGGTGGTCGAGTCACGAACAACCGAGGTGCCAGGTGGGGGGAAACCCTCGTTTCTTGGCGGATACTGGATCGTCGGCTATGGAGAGTCACGTCTTCAGTGGGCGTCGGCCAAAGGGCTCACACACCAGGCCGTTTCCTACCTTCGCGGACTACGTGATCTGCCGGATCGTGGGCCACAACGATTGGAGTATTTCCTGACTCATCTGCAGCACTCCGACGAGTTCGTTGCTGCCGACGCTTACAACGAGTTCGCCGACGCATCGTTGGAACAGATCGCAGGCCTGAGCGACAAGCTGGACCGGCGGTGGGTGATCGCCCAAATCCGCGACGCGTCGGTTCCCGTTCATCGCCGACGGCTCTGCTGGACCTTTTTGAGTCAATGTGGGACCACTGAAGATATTCGCCTGTTGGACGAATCGATACGTAAGCGTCACGCCGACGTCACATTTGATCCAGGGATGGATGCTGCGTTGGCGTGTGGCATCGCCCTGGGCGGGGACCAGGCGTTGACTCGCATCGAACGAGACTACCTGGCAAATCCCGATGCGGAATACTCTGATACCTTCGCAGCGATCAAGGCGATTCGCGTCCACGGAACGGAACTGAACGTCATTCCGCGGCTCCGTCTGGCAGCATCGCTGCGGCTGGTGCTGGACCGCCTAGAGCTTGCTGATCTGGTCATTCCCGATCTGGCACGTTGGGAAGACTGGTCGGCGATTGAACCGATTGTGAAACTCTTCGAGTCTGCGACCCCAGACAACCGTTTGGTGAAGTCGGCTGCCGTGCTCTATTTGAAGACCTGTCCGCTGCCGGCTGCAGAGCACGCACTCGAAAGGTTGCGGGCGATCGACGCGACGGCGGTAAGTGCGGCCGAGTCATCGATTATGTTCTACGGAGGGCTGGCGGCGGTGCCGGTCCCGCCACCGGACGATGACGATCATCTTTCGGAGCGGAGGGACCGAAAGGAATCGCCTTAATGCCATGCAAATCGACTTCTTTTGCAACGATATTGCACATGATATGATGTCCGCATCGGACTGCTGAGCTGAGCCCGCGGGCTGGGGCCGTCCAAGCCGAACGTGCACGACGTCTTGTCATATCATGTCTGATATCGCAGCTCATAATGACCCCTTCGATGAATCGCTATGGGGTGAGTACGCTCGGATGTTCCTGATTGGAACCGCTGCGTGTTCAGCTGCGGCTTGGGCGACACGTTTGGCAATCGAACCTTCAGCCCTCGTGATGGTCATTGCCAATGTTGTGGTCATGGGGTTCGCCGTTGGCAATCGCTTCGCAGGTCTTCGGCGATTGGCCATCTTATCGCTGGTTTTGGTTGGGATTGTCGTCGCCGTGACTTCCCAGCAAGATCGTGCGCTCTGGTGGAGTCCGCTGGTGGTGTTCTCCCCAGCGGTGACGGTCGGTGGCATTTTAGTGCTGGTGTTTCGCGATGGTCTGATCGCGATCAGGAAGCGAGCCAAGGCGGTCTCACTTGGAAAAATCGTCGTCTGGGCAGCTGTCTTCGCGGTCTCGATGTACATGGTCGTTGTTCCCAGCGTTGACGCGTTTCTAGAGATCTTCCGAGAGCGTCCACAGAGCTATGCGGTTGAAGACTTGTCACCGCTGGAGGTCTTGCGAGTTCGCAGCGCGAAGCTTGCTGTCTTCGCCATCTTTGCGTACGCAGGGGCCTGCGTCGGCAGCTTTTTGAATGTGGTCGCGGCGAGTGCACCTCGTGGCGAGCCGATTGCTTTGCGTTCGTCCAACTGCCCGCAGTGCGGCGTGTCCATACGACGCGTCGATAACCTGCCCATCCTGAGCTACCTGCGTCTTCGTGGGCGTTGCCGCGATTGCCAATCTGTGATCCCGGTTCGGTACTTTGCAGTGGAAGTTGTGGGACTGTCGATCTTCGCCGCTCTGTTCTTGTACGAACTCATCACGGGTGCGGCCAACGTCCCCGGATTCCAGCACTACCATCATGCTGGGATCCTCTGGATCATCCTGTACACCAAGTGGCCGGTGGTCGGCATTTACCTCTTTCACTGCGCAATGTTCAGTTGCGTATTGATGTTAGCGTTGATGGAACAACAGCGATTGCGGTCGCCAGGCTGGATGATGTTTGCGCTGCCAGCCGTTTTTTCAGGTCTAGTTGTGTCGGTTCCAACGTTGCTCACCATTTCGCTGGGAGACCAAACACCGCTTCGGTTGCCCACGACGGTTCCGGAGTGGATGGATCGTGCGGCAACGTGCGCCATTGGGGGGACGCTCGGTTGGACCGTTGGTTTGCTCGTCAAGACGCTTCGTCTACGTCGACGCCAATCGACATCCTCGCTTCCGCTAGCATTCCTTCTGCTTGGCGTTTCGCTTGGATGGCAGGCTGTCCTCACCATCGCTGTGCTTTGGCTGGTTGTGACGAGCCTCTTGCGCTTCGTCGGTGGGCGGCATCTGCGTCCACGGTGGCTGACGGCAACCACCTTGCTGTTTGTCGTTGCGATGCTGCATCATCCAGCATGGAAATTTCTGGCCAGCAACTTTCGTTTTGAAAACTTTTGAGTCAACAATCTGCTCTCGGAGAAAACCATGAAGTATGTCCTTTCGTTGTTCACCATCACCTTGATTGTCAGCTTGGCGGGTTGTGGTCCCGGGGGACCGGCAACCGGTGATGCGTCGCCTCAAGAATCGTCAACCGGAGGTCACAGCGACGACGATCATGGCCATGCGCACGACGACCATGGCCACGGCGACGGTGGACATCCTGAGTCGTTCGCCGAAGCGGTAGAGCAGGTCAAGGAGGTGGGGGGCAGGATCACAAGGGCCTTTGCCAGCGGAGATCCCAACAAGGCGCATGGAGACCTTCACGAGATCGGGCATTTGATCGGGGCGTTGCCCGAACTCGCCAAGAAGGCTGGCGTGCCAAGCGAAAAGATGGAGACCGTGCGGACGGTCACCGAAGCGCTGCTGGACTCGTTTGAAGCACTTGACGGGACGTTGCATGGTGGCGTTGGTGTCGAAGTCGAAGACGTGTCCAAGGAGATTTCCACTCAACTCGATTCGCTCCAGGCACTGCTGTGACTCCGCTGAGTTGGGCTGCGGATTTGAGTTTGGCTCGCGACTAGGCTCTGCTTTCGCTCTCTGAAACGGGGAAGCGTCGTCCCTCTCGGACGACTTGCAATGGGTGTGCTTGTGCAATAAATTCCGATTGCGCCTGGGACTCGCTCGTTTGGGCGGTCAGGCAGCTCCATCGATTGCACACCCTTGAAGCGGAACTCGACGACTTTCATGAATACGTTCGGACTCCTTCGAAGACTTGTTGGCACGATTGCGGTCGCCTGTAGCTGGCTGGGGAGCGTCGCCCCCGTTTCAGCGGAAACGACCTACCAATACGAGTTGCTTACGGCCGACGGTAGGCCGATCCGGTACCTCTTGGACTCGAATGACCAGGGCGACATGGTGGGTAGCGTGCCGAGTATTCCCGCAGGAAGCCTGGACGGGTTCAAGCGATCGGCTGATGGTTCGACGTCTTTCTGGTCCACTCCGGGCTTCTTTGCCTTCCCGACGGCGATCAACAATGCCGGGACGATCGCCGGCGTGAACACGCAGGCTGGCGGGCTGCCTGAGGGGTTCCTCCGTTCGCCGGCGGGTGTGGAGACTCCCTACAATTTTCCCGGGGCGCTGGGTACGATTCCTTTCGGCATCAACAATGAGGACGTGGTCAGTGGTTTCTACATTACGCCGGAGGGCCGGACGGGCTTTGTTCGCGACCTTTCCGGTCAGCTTTCCAGGACCGTTGAATTCGCCGGCGCGGCTGAGACGC
>JBCCUO010000059.1:0-9984 GCA_039196805.1 Planctomycetota bacterium
CGGCAAAACAGGTTAGACCCAAGGAGGTCGCCGGACCGATAGAAAACGGGTGACCCACAGATCACGACAGGATACTAGAGAAGGTCTGAATCCATGACTCACGTTGTTACCGAGCCGTGCTCGGGTTGCAAGTACACCGATTGCGTTGTCGTTTGCCCCGTGGAATGCTTCTACGAGGGTGACCAGATGGTGTACATCCATCCGGAAGAATGCATCGATTGCGAAGCCTGTGTTCCGGAATGCCCGGTCGAGGCAATCTTCCAGGAAGACAACGTGCCCGAGGAATGGAAGAGCTACATCGAGCTGAACGCACAAAAGTCGGAAGATTGTGAAGTCATCACAGAAAAGAAAGAGCCGCTAGCCGATCAGTGATCGGCGCGGCGTCCATTTAAACCTTCCGGACGCAGACGCCCGCTTCATAGCAAACGCGCTGGACGCGGTTGCCCTTGCCGATACCGACGCTTAGCCCGTTGGCAAGAATGTCTTCCAAAGGGCATAGCGAGGGTCATCGACCGGCTGGATCATCAACGGGTTGAAGCGTGGCTTGGCCGGGTCGGTCAACAGCTTCATGCCCGCCTGTTCGGGCGTGCGACCCCCTTTGCGGCTGTTGCATCGCAAGCAACTGCAAACAATGTTCTCCCAGGTCGTGGGTCCACCCAGCGACCGGGGTACGACGTGATCCAGGCTCAACTTATGAGTCGGCTCGCTCTTGCCGCAGTACTGACATCGGTGATCGTCCCGCGCAAACAAGTTCTTGCGATTGAACCGGACCGTTTGCATCGGCATTCGGTCAAATCGGGTCAAACGAGCGATTCGCGGTACCTGCAGTTCAAATCCGACCGCTTGGATGTACTCCTCACCCGGTTGCTTGTCCAAGGAAGTCAGTCGACTCAGTTCGCACCAGCTATCAAAGTCATAGCTGATGAATTGCCCGTTCTCGTTGGCAATGACCTCGGCACAATCGCGGTACAACAACGTCAGCGCCCGACGTACGTTGACCACGCGAATCGCCATGTAGAAACGATTCAGCACCAAGACATTGCTATCCAACACACTTTGCGACATCACTACTCCGATCGCTTGTCGTTCGAACGCAGGCCGAGCGAGACCGCACGGTCTTGCGGTCTGCTCACATAGTAGTGTGAATTACCCATCAGGTGGAATTGCGACCGCGCAGAGACCGACACGACGATCGGGCCGACTGGTTCGCGACCAAGATTCGCGGCCGGACAACGAATCGCCCTGATTCGCGGTTTTTCCGGTGCCCCAGCACTCAGGTGAGTGATGGAACCGGCGACCCGACGCACCACATTGCACCCGACTTTCACGTGAACTTCATTGCCAATCCCACGGGTCTTGTCGACTTGGAACGATTTTCCGCTTCGCTGACTGCCTTGACGATCCTGGCTCAGTCAAGCGAGCTGCCCAACAGCAACATGGGTGGCGGCTGGATGGCCGGGATGCAGCTGGGGGGAACGTTGGCCCTCGCCGTCACCATGGTCCTAGTCTGCCTAGTGTGCTGGGGTCTGAATCTGATTGCACTGCCAGGAAACTGGATTGCCGTCGCGGTCATGGCGTTGTTTGCCTGGCTGGGCCCTAGCGAGGGCCGTCTGGCGATCGGAATCGTTTCCGTGGGAATAGCGTTCTTGCTAGCATTGGTCGGGGAGGGCGTCGAGTTTATGGCCGGCGCAATGGGTGCCAGTCGAGCCGGCGCGAGTCGTCGCTCGACCCTGTATGCGATGCTGGGCTCGATCATTGGTGCAATCGTGGGCGCATTCATCGGGGTGCCAATCCCGGTCGTCGGCTCGGTGTTGGCTGCGATCCTGTTTGGCGGCCTCGGTGCGACCGCTGGCGCTATCTACGGCGAGTGGTCCGACGGAAAACCATGGCGTGAGAGCTGGGCTGTCGGACACGCCGCATTCTGGGGACGCACATTCGGCACGTTGGGAAAAGCCTTGATCGGCCTGGGAATCGTGCTGACGGCTTTCGTAGCGATCTGCATCTGAGGCGATCGGAATTGACCCCCTCCGTGTCAGTTTCCTACCCTTCGATTTCTCGCATCGCTCACGTTCGGTAGGACACGGATGTCAACGGATCGACGCACGAACGATCGACGTCGACGTGTTCTCTACACGGCGCACTACGCCGATCAGGGCCCCTCCACGGCTCGCGGTCGCCAGGCTGCGCAGCGGCTTCGTGAAGCACGCAATCCGTCGGAGGCCTATGGCTCGCGAGTCCATCAGCGTCTGCGTGGGCGTTGGTTTTCGCTGGTTCCCGTCAAACGTCGCTCTCTGGCTCTGGTATCGACAGCGCTGCTCTCGGTCGTCGCCTTGCTTTGCGTCGCCCACTACGCAGCGTTGGCAACGGAGACGCTCGTCAACCTACCCGACGTCGCTCGGCCTCTACGCTTGGATCGATCGGACAGCTTCGGTCGTTGGGTCATGGGGCTGATGCTGGCCACCTCCGCGGGCGCCTCTTTACTGATCTATCAACTCCGTCGCTATCGCATCAACGACTACCAAGGCCACTATCGAATCTGGCGGTGGGTCATCTTGATCGCGGTTGTTGCCAGCTTAGAAGCCCACTGCTCTCTGGTCAGCTGGCTGGGAGCCGTTCTGGATGCCGGCTTTGGACAACGCGTCGCCTTATCCGGACAGGACTGGGTGAGGCTGCTGGTCACCGTCGGCGGCAGCATGTTTGCCATTCGAATGGTGGCCGAGGTTCGCGATTCGCGATGGTCAGCCGGAATGCTGGCTGCCGCAGCGATGTTCCTGGCGGTTCCCCTGCTGGAACACTGGAACGTCATGACGGCAACCACACCGATCACACGCATGATGGTCGACACCGCCCCGTTGATCGCTTCGGCAGCGTTTCTGCTCGGCCTTGGCGGTTACCTGAGAATGCTTTATCGCGAAGTGCGAAAGATCGAGGATACCGATTCGATCGCCGAGAAATGGTCACAGTTCAAGCCGCGTCTTGCTTGGCCCAAGTGGGAACGTCACGACGATCTCGATCGGATCGATGATCAAAAGCGAGAACGCCCAAAACGCGTCCAGAAGCCGACCCGTCAGAAACAGACACCTGCACCTGAGATTCCTGAAGCACCGGCACAAGCAACATCCGAACCTGAGTTGACGGCGCGAGAACGCCGCGCACTTCGTCGCGAACAAGCCCAGAAGGAGGCGAAAGCGAGGGCCGAGGAGAAGGCCGCGCTCGCCGAGATGCAGGCCGAGCAGAAGGACTCGTCTGACCGGGAAGACTCTCCGAAGCGAAGCTGGTTTGGCTTCAGCAAACGACGTGATCAGTCAACGCCCACTGACAACGAAGACAACTCGCGCAAGTCCTCTGCCCGGAAAGATCGCACGGGCAATAGAAATCGCAGAGACTCCAATCAGACCGATTCTGATGTCGCGACCAGGGGAGGTCGGTTTGCCCGGATGCTCAAGCGAAACCAATCGAAACCGGCCAACGATGTAGCGGACTCGAAATCAAAACAGTCGCCCGACGTACCCGAACCGACCAGCTCTCCTGAACCGGCTGAGCCTCGCAAACGCCGTGGCTGGTCACTTAGGCTGCGCCCCCCGGTGTCGGAAAACCAGGATCCATCCGACGCAACGGCCGGCCAGTCCGATGCCGACGCTTCGGCTTCGACTACCAATCGCGGACTCGGTGGCTGGTTCTCCCGTCGCCGAGATGCGGCGCCGGATGACGCTTCGACCGAGTCGGACGAAACTCCACAGCTGGCGGCGGCGTCAACGGAACGAACCGAGAGCGAAGAATGGATCGATCCGGACAACATCGACTGGAACGGGATGAGCAAAGCGGAGCGACGACGGGTCCGCAAGCAACTGAAACGCCAAGGCCGAGCGGCGTAGCCCGTCAGAGACATAGATGGCTCTGCCCGCCCGATCCCCTCTTGTCACCATGCCCGCGGCGTGAGTGAATCTAGCACTGCCGATCAAATCAACTCGGCGGGGAAAGGAGTCAGGCACAGGTAGCCACAGCGGCCCTTCGGGTGCTTCGCACGATCGGTGCCTGCCCCCTTTCCGCGATGGGCAGTGTCTAGAACTGCCCTCCCGTTCCGACCTTCCACTTCTTTTTGCCTTCGCAACTTATGATCCGCACCCGATTTGCCCCTAGCCCCACCGGATACCTCCATATCGGTGGCGTTCGCACGGCGTTGTTCAACTGGCTGATGGCGAAGCAGACCGGTGGTCAATTTGTACTCCGGATCGATGACACCGACGCCCAACGGAATGTCCAGGAAGCGATTCAGCCGATCCTGGACGGGTTCAAATGGCTGGGCATGACCTGGGACGAGGGCCCTGAAGTTGGCGGCCCGCACGGCCCCTATTACCAATCGCAAAGAGGCGAGATCCATCAGGCGGCGGCCAAACGATTGCTCGACTCCGGACATGCCTATCGCGATTACTCGCGACCGGAGGAACTGGCCGAACTGCGAGACGCGGCCCGTAAGACTGATGGCAAGTTTGTCTACGATCGCCGCTGGATGGCCGCAGACGAGGACGCGGCCGCCAAGTTCGAAGCCGAGGGTCGCACTGGAGTCGTGCGGCTGAAGATGCCCCGCGAAGGGCAATGCGTGATTCAAGACTTGGTCCGAGGCGAAGTCGTTGTCGACTGGATCACCGAACAAGACCACGTCATCCAGCGTGCCGATGGCAGCTGTCTGTATCACCTGGCGTCAGTGGTCGACGACCACGAGTTCGAAATCACGCATGTCGTCCGCAGCGAAGAGCATCTCTCCAACACGCCGCGACAGATCTTCATCGTGGAATCGCTTGGGTATCAGCGACCCGCGTACGCGCACTTGCCCTATGTTGCCGAGCCGGGAGGCACGGCAAAGCTGAGCAAACGCAAACTGGCCAAGTACCAGAAAAATCGAGACTTCGCCAATCTGATGTCTCAAGGACAGCAGATCGCGAGCGCCTGCGGGCTGGAAACCGACGCGGCGACTTTCAATCCGGTGATCGTCGATTTCTATCGCGAGATCGGTTTTCTACCCGATGCAGTACTGAATTACTTGCTGATGCTCGGCTGGGCACTCGACGGTGAACGAGAGAAGTTCACGGTGCCGGAAATGATCGAGCTGTTCACGATCGATCGCGTCAACAAGGCGCCAGCATCCTTCGACCCACAGAAGCTGATGGCGGTTCAAGCCGACGCGTTCGCGGCCCTGTCCGATCAAGAACGCATCAGCAAAGTCACGCCGTTCGCCAAGGCCGTTGGCTGGCTGGACCAAGCATCTGGGGAAGAGACGCTGTCACGAGTCGTTCCGGCAATCGGCGACCGGCTGAAAATGGCGGGGGACATCCTGGACTACGCCTACTGCTTTGGCGACGACTATCCAGTCGATGACAAAGCGTTCCAAAAACGAATTGTGGCCGCCGAAGGTGCCACCGAACTACTCGCCGAGTTGTCGCAAGCACTCGCGGCGTCCGAGGCCCCATTCGACGCTTCCACGGCCGAGTCTTTGGTGAAAGCCTTTTGCGAAGACAAAGGCATCAAGATCGGTCAGATTATCCACGCGATCCGAGTCGCCACGACCGGTCAACCCAACGGCTTCAGCATGTTCGAAACGATGGCCGTCCTGGGCAAGGAGACCTGCCTGTCCCGAATCAACGCAATGGTCAGCGACTCTCCCTAGCAACCCGTTTCTTGGCAACCAGCCGACGTGTAGAGCGCGTTGTAGATGCCGGTCGGTTGGTTGGCGTGCACGTACTCAGTGTAGATCGACACCATCCGGTATCCCAGTCCCCGCATGTACTGGTCCACGGGGAACAACGTGCCCGCTTCGCCCTCGCCCGAGGCCGCTTGATAGAACTCAAAGTAGACCAAGCGGATTGACTTGTTCCGCAGCGACTGTTCCGCACCACGCAGCGTCCGCAAATCGGCTCCCTCCGTATCGACCTTCAACAAGTCGATGGTGTCCACACCCAGCTCAGACAACACCGTATCCAGACGTCTCAACTGAATCGATTCGGTACCGCGAAACGAGCTGCTTCCGGTCGACATAATGGGCGACGACTCGCACGTTGACGCAAACACGCTCGAATCGTACAGGTGGATCGTGCTTTCGCCGTCACAGTCGCTCAGTCCGTAAGGCAAGCAGCGAACGCCGGGCAGTTGGACGGTGTTTTCTTGCAGCTGCTGGAACGTCTCGGAGACCGGTTCAAAACAGAACGTCTGCCGCGGAGCAAGACTGCACTGAAGCTTCTCAGCCGTCTGACCGGTGTTGGCACCCACATCAAAGACGATTTCGATGCCTCGCCCGTCTTGGTACCAGTTCTCACGAACGATTCGCTGGCAATCGTCGATCCAGTCGATCCCCCATCGCTTCTTGCTGCGGACCAGCTGGTAGCCGGAGACTTGTCGGATTTGATACTCGGTGCGTTTGCGCAGTTGACGCAGCATGACGATCACTCCTTCGATCCAGGTCGCTCACGAATCATCAAGGAATGCGTGAATCGACAAGTGTCCGTAACACCCTCCCGCTTGCGGGAGGGTCGGGCTCTCAGGCCCGGGGAGTGCCGTGAAGAAATCCCGCTCCCGCCCCGAGAGGCGCCCCGAGAGGCCGACTCTCCCGGAGGGAGAGTGATGCCATCACTGTCAGTTTTCGATCCTGCTTTCCTTGCACCGGGACGGTAGCCCGAGGGAAGACTCGGGTGCAAGCTTATTCCGACGTCCGGAACGGCTTCCCGCGTCGGTTTGACGCTGTCGTGACATGTCGAAACCGGCTGAAGTCAGCGGTCTATCTGGTAGACTTGCGAGTGAATTTCAGCTTCCCTCTTTTCAATCGTGCCATGAAAGCGACCCGCCGAATCACCTTCATCGCCCTGGTCCCTGTCCTGCTGGTGCTGGGCTGCACCCAGGAAGTGCCCATCGATTTTGAACCCAATCTGGTCTTCGTGACCAAACACCAAATCAAAGAGGGCTTTTCCATGGACCAGGCGTCCAAGGACGCCACCTGGATCGTGACCAAGATGTTCGGCACGGCGGACGAACCCAAGCTGCCCGACTTCACGGTCATGAAGGAGGACGAACCGGAAGTGGTCGAAGACCTGACCAACATGATCGACCTTGACCATCTGCGGCGCGCTGCCGGAGCTCCGGGAGAGGGCAGGGGACTTTACCGCGAACACTGCAGCAAGTGCCACGGTGTCAGCGGCGATGGCCGTGGATCCCTCTCCGCTGTGATGACGCCGTACCCACGCGACTATCGCAAGGGCGTCTTTAAATTCAAGTCCACCAAGCGCGGCAGCAAGCCAACCCGCGAAGACATCGCTTATCTGATCCGGAACGGGGTCGCGGGAACATCGATGGTCAAAATTCCCGCTCTGACCGACGAGGACATCCAAGCCTTGACCGATTACGTGATCTATCTCTCTTGGCGTGGCGAACTGGAGCGATCCGTGATCGACGACGCCGTTTTCGAATTGGACCTGACCGAGGATCGGTTGATCAATCCCGACTTCGCGAACAGCCCGGTGGAAGAAGAGAAGGAAGCGTTTGACGAAGCGTGGGCGATCGCTGAAGAAATCGCTTTGGACATCGGAGCCAATTGGTTCGACGCGTCTGATGATGTCGTGGAAGTTCCCGAACCTCCGGAGTCCGCCATCGTCACCGATTCTCGCGAGGAGTTCGTAAAGTTGATGGAGTCGGACAAAGCCGACCAATTGGTCGCTTCGGTCAAACGCGGGGGCGAATTGTTTCGCGGCAAGATTGCGTCGTGCAGCAAGTGCCATGGCAAGGACGGATTGGGCGATGGCCAAAACACCGACTACGACGAGTGGACCAAGGAATGGACGACCGCCATCGGGTTGGACCCCACCAAACAGGAAACACTGGTTCCACTGATGGCGCGCGGGGCGTTGCCGCCACGGAACGCCAAGCCCAGAAACCTGAGCGAAGGGATCTTTCACGGTGGAGGATCGGCCGAAACTCTCTACCGGCGAATCACGCAAGGCATCGCAGGATCACCGATGCCGGCAGCAACGTTCGTCGAAGGACAGTTCGAACAGGAAGACGTCTGGCACCTGATCAACTTTATCCGGTCGCTTCAAAAGCCGGAGGAGGAATCTGATCTGACCAAGCAGGTCGCTGCACGCTGAACCCGCAACAGCATCACCCGTGGCCAAACGGGTGAACTTTTCGGTAGTCTGATCGCTCAACATGGATCGAGGGCCCGCGATCAAGGAAACGTGACGACCGATGACTGATGAAGCGAACTCTGAAGATCTGCCCAGCGAGCGAAAGAACTTCGTCGAGCAGTTGATCGAAGCCGATCTTGCTGGCGGACGATTCGAGCACGTTCAAACGCGATTCCCTCCCGAGCCCAACGGCTATCTTCACATCGGTCACGCCAAGAGCATTTGCCTGAACTTCGGACTCGCGAAGTCGTACAACGGCCGCTGCAATCTTCGCTTCGACGATACCAACCCTTCTAAGGAAGAAACCGAATACGTTGAATCGATCCAAGAGGATGTTCGTTGGCTGGGGTTCCAATGGGACGAACTGCACTTCGCCAGCGACTACTTTGACGATCTCTACGCCTGGGCAGAACAGCTGATCGAAAGTGGCGACGCCTACGTCTGTGATTTGACGTCGGAAGAAACCCGCGAGTACCGCGGAACGCTGACCGAGCCGGGAAGGCCGAGTCCCTATCGTGATCGCCCTGTTGCCGAAAACCTGGACCTGTTCCACCGCATGCGTGCCGGGGAATTCGGTGATGGGGAGCGGACACTGCGAGCCAAGATCGACATGGCATCGCCCAACATCAATCTCCGCGACCCGGTGATGTATCGCATTCTCCGTGCTCACCACCATCGCACCGGCGACAACTGGTGCATCTACCCAATGTACGATTGGGCCCATGGTCAAAGCGATTCACTGGAGAAGATCTCGTTCTCCGTCTGCACCCTGGAATTCGAAAACCACCGTCCACTCTACGATTGGTTCTGCCAAAAACTAAAGATCCATCACCCCCGACAGATCGAATTCGCGCGACTGAACATCAACTTCACCGTGATGAGCAAACGCAAGTTGCTGCAGCTGGTTCAAGAGAAACACGTCAGCGGCTGGGATGACCCACGAATGCCGACCCTCAGCGGACTTCGACGTCGAGGTTACACGCCCGAGTCGATCCGCGACTTCTGCGCGGACGTGGGCGTCGCCAAGTTCAACAGCACGATCGATCTGGTACGGCTGGAGAACGCCGTCCGAAATCACCTGAACGCGGTCGCCCCGCGGAGGATGGCCGTGCTGGACCCACTTAAACTGACGATCACGAATTGGCCCACCGACAAGGTGGAACAGGTCGCGGCCGTGAACAATCCCGAAGACGAGTCGGCAGGCACGCGACAGATTCCACTGTCGGGTGAACTCTGGATCGAACAGGCCGACTTTCGCGAAGAAGCGCCGCGCAAGTTCTTCCGCCTCAAGAAGGGCGGCAGTGTCCGCCTGCGATCCGGTTACATCATCGACTGCCATGATGTGGTCAAAGATGATCAAGGCAACATCACCGAAGTGCTTTGCACGTACGATCCGGAAACCAAGAGTGGTCAAGACAACTCGGGACGCAAGGTGAAAGGCACGATCCACTGGGTCAGTCGTCCACACGCCAAGTCGGTGCAAGTTCGCAACTACGACCGACTGTTCAACGTGGAGAACCCGGACGTCACCGCCGAGGGCCAAACCTTCTTGGACCACCTGAATCCCGAGTCGCTGAGCGAGACTCAGGCATACACCGAACCATCGCTCTCAGAAGCCAACATCGGAGATCGATTTCAGTTCGAACGGTTAGGCTACTTCTGTGTCGACTCGGATAGCCAAGACAACGACCTGATCTTCAACCGAATCGTCAGCCTGAAAGACACCTGGGGCAAACTAGAAGCCAAGGGCGAGCAGCACTAGCTGATTGGAGCATCAGCCGTGACGTGCCATCAACCCATCAGCCGCAACGCGCCA
>JBCCUO010000060.1:0-9911 GCA_039196805.1 Planctomycetota bacterium
CGGCAAGCTTCTGCAACTCCCGAAGTTTGATCGGACGGTAGGATGGCGGGATGATCCGTGCTGCCTGTGACTCGAAAAACTCGGCCACTCGAATGATGGATGAGCCGATCCGGGCGGGAAGCGCGGACGGGGCCATGCCGGAATCGACCGAACCGGAATTGGCTGTTGCCGAGGGTAGCGTGTCTGATGGAGCTGACTCCTGTGCCCCGGCAATCGTCGACGACATCAACAGACAGCAAGCGGTCGTCAACCAAGCGGCGCTCGACTTGATCCTGCGACGCCGGATCATGATGTCATTCTGCTGGAAGGAGCGGGAGGCAGGTTGGCGGTGCCAACGTCCTCTGGGAGCACCGCATCGCCCGGTTGTTGAATGCTGACCGTGGGTTCGATCACCTGGTCAACTGCGACGGCAGGCTTGGACCCAGGACGTTTCGATCCGGCAGGCTTGGATCCGGCGGGAAGTGCCGCGGCGGGAATCGCAACGGAGCGTGTTGAAGGTCTTCTTCGCGAAGGTTCAATGATCGAAGGTGTCAGCACCGATCGCCCACGCCGTCCAGGCTGGCTCAGGATCGACCGCAAGGCGAACATGACGGCAACCAACAACATCGCGACCAATCCGACTTGGCCAAAAATCACGACCATGTCAGCTGACCAAACCGCCAGGCCAGCCATCAACACGGTTGCCAAGACTGCTGTCAACGGACTGCGTGAGCGGGGAACGTAGGTCAGCATCGTCGAGACGAACAACACGATTCCCGCGATGACACCCCAAAGCAATCCGCGGGAAGCCGTTTGGATGCGAAAGGAGGGGACGTCCGTTCCGATGAAAAGGTACTCGTTTCCGGGTGACAATTCATCGAGCGACGAGAGCCCGGCGTAGTCGGCAAGTGACTCGCTATCCTTGGTAGGCTGACGAACCAGTAACAGCCCCCGCGGCGTCCAAGTCATCGCCCTTTCCAAGCTGGGCGATGCACTAATGGGGTGTGTGTCAGAGGGCACGACGATTTGCCAATAGACTCGTCCGGCATTGATTGGAAGACGGAACAGAGGTCGGATTGAGGCCATCGACGCGGTCGGGTCGATACCGACCCAGGCCTGCAAACGCACGGTGTGAGGCTGGCCATCGTCTCGAAGTTCAATCCAAAGCGCATCGCGCTGACGCTGGATCGGCACCTCGAGCCCGTCAACGGAGGCAGCTCCGCTCAGCTCGCCGCTTACCGCACCCTGCAGTCGAATGGTAAACCGTCGGGCTCCGCTCACGGTCGCAATCACTTCATCCGACCGAGTTGACGAACCGATGGCCGTTCGCAAGACAACTTGGCTGACCTCCAACGAACTCTCAGACCCCGCGATCGGTTTCAATCGAATCGGCAGCGGTGTGTTAGGAAGTGAATCGAACTCGCGTTGATCGCCCGATAAGTCGTCGTCAAACAACAGCGAGTGAAGCTCATCGCCCGCCAAACGGATCGGAAACGCTCCGCTTAGCACCACATCGTCGGCGACCGGATACGGTAACGCGACGACTTGGCGAGTTTGCGTCCCGAAGGTCCGGTTCGACTGCCAAACGATCTCGATCGGATCCTCAGAAGCCGCTCGCCCGCTCAGGCGTTCCGACACCAACCGAAACTCACGATCGTTGACTTGTTCCAAGGTTGCCAGGACACCATCCACGGTGGCTGTCCAGGTATCTGTGGCCGTCGAGGGTTCGGTGGCCGGTAACGCCTGCAGATCCAACTCGTTGTCTTGTTTAAGCGAATCGATTGAGGCCTCAAGCCCGTCGCTGGTTGCCTCCGACGTCAACGGGCGAGGCATCCGTACGACCAATACGCCGCCCAAGTCGAATCGACTGGTGAGTTGCCAGCGAAGCTCGGTTTGGATCACCCGCGATTGCGAATCGTCTTCCTGGAGTTCAACCGACGCCTGCCCCACCAACGTCAGCCGCTGGGGTTGCTCAACCATTTGCCCGACCAAGCTTGCCGCGGCCCCGGGTGGAAATACATCGAATCGCGTGACCGCTCCATCCAGCTTCTTACCGTTGCCGTCGACGAGCGATCGTTGCAGATTTTTCGACTGATCCAAGTCGACATTTAGGAAACGGTCGCCCTGAGACCGCACTTCGATGGTGTTGGACTGAACCAGGATGCTTTCGTCCGCTTCGATAACTCGGGGCAAACCCAGATTGACAGAATCGACATTCGCATTGGTGACGGACGGTTTGCCGTTCCAAACGGCTCGGACCCGAAAATCCGTCAGTTCATCGTCGCCTTCCGATAGCACCTCGATCTGGTCTTGGTCGTCGACGAGAAACGATTCCATGTCCAGGTTCTGGTCCATGTCGGTGATAGACCGAATGCTCCAGTCCCCCATCTGCAATCGAATTCCACGGCCATCGCTGGATTGGCCGCGGGGGCTGACGATCATGTCCAACTGGGGCACGCTTGATCCCAGTTTGATGATCGATTCCGACTCCACGCGTAACTGCTGTTGCTTTGCCGATAACCAGATTGGCAACCGAAACGACCCACGGTCAAACCGGAAATAGTAGCTCTTGCGCTCGCCAACATCGTTGGACGAATCACCCAGGATGCTGCCCACCCAGGGCTGGCGTTGCCAGCGAAGCCGAAAGCTTTTGCTGGTCTCCAATCGGATCTGGCCGCTGTGAGAAGCGTTGGCTTGCAACTGAGGCAATGACAGGGCCAGCGGACGCGTTGCGTTGGCTTGGCGGTTGTTCAGTTGATAGTCAATCTCCAACGTTAATTGACTCAGCCGCAAATCATCCGGCACGTCGACCAAGATTGTTTCACGCGTCGGATCGTCGTCACGGCGAACAACAGTCACTGTGACATCGCGAGCATCTACCGTGGGAGTGTCCAGCGTTTGGCTATCGCTAGGCATGTTGACGGCAAAGCTGCTCAGCTCGCCACGTCGATCCGACAACTCCATCTTGGACAACACCGTTGGCGACTGGTCGGGCGAGTCCCAACGCATGTCAACGCGACTGTCGACTTCGATCAAAGGCGCTGCGACCACTTCCTCTTGAACCGAGTTCCACTGCAACTCCAATTCGCCGCCCGATCCCTCGACTTGCAACAGGCTCTGCGAGTCCCCCTCGGAACGCACGTTGACGACATCGTCACGCGAGGCCATGACGCTTCCCGTGATGTCCGCCTGATCGATCGTCAGAGAAATCACGGTGGGAACCTTGGGCAGGTCAAACTTGAGTCCCGCGGTGGGTCGCCGCTGGACCGTGGCAACCATCTTGAGGTCCAGACTCGCCAGTTTGCCTGGCTGGCCGAACACTTGAAGCTGGTACCCCTGGTCCGTCACCTCCACCCATCCTCGCTGGACTCCTCGGATCGACTCCTGGTCTTCAGTCTGGTGAAAGTTCTTCAGCCCGAGGTCGATGGTGGCCGGACGCACGACCGCATTCGAACTGCCCGCCGCAGTGGCACTGACCGCACTTTCGATCTGAAACTCTAGGCGCAGACTCAGTTCTGCGCGTGTACCACGAACAATCCCATCGATCCGTAGAGATCGAAGGACATACGATCGGCTTGTTTGCGAGATTCCCTGCTCTAGTCTTCGCAGGCGATCGATCTCTTCCCAAGTCATATTGGGCTCGACCACACGTGCACCCGTTTCGTCCAAGTACAGAAACGCATCCACCGGTGCTCGAGTCGGATCGGGCGCGACGACGCGATTGGCAGCTGGAGGCCTGGTCCCTGGTGGCTGTGCGAAAGCCTCCTGGCCAGTCATGTCGGCGGCCAGCAGAATGAAAACGAGCGCAAAGAGGCTGCGACCAGACTGGCCACATCGCCAACGCCTCACTGGGGTCACGGCGATGTGATTCGATGCGATGTCATCAAAAGGCATGCGAAAAGGTCGACAAGCGATGCTGCTGAATTCTCAGCCGAAAAGATTCCCCTAGTCTATGCAGATCACGCAGATGGCAAAAGCAAATCAAGTCGCTACCGCCTCCGATTTCGCCGCCTAAACGCCTTGCCGTCCGACCAATCGCGTCTTCAGCCGACACAACGATCAAAAACCGCACAATCCAATCATGACCAGGCGCTACTTCGTCCCGGAGCTACCCACGAATGGGGGACAGATCTCGCTCCCCGACCCGGAGGCGGCGCACGCCATTCGAGTGATGCGGGTCCGCGTGGATCAAGAAATCAGCCTGTTCGATGGCCGGGGCAATGAGTCGCAGGCAACAATCGTTGCGGTGGACCGTCGTCACTGTCACTGCGTCGCGGCAGCGGCCATCCAGGTGGATCGAGAACTCCCGCACTCTCTGGTGATGGGAATCGCGCTCCCCAAGCCGGATCGATGCAAAGAACTGATCGAGCGACTCACCGAGATCGGCGTTTCGGAGGTTTGGCCATTGGTTGCGCAGCGCTCGCAACGCCCGCCATCAGACACTCTGCTGGAGAAACTGCGTCGCACCGTGATCGAAGCCTGCAAGCAATCGGGACGAAACCGATTGTTGACACTTCATCCCTCGCTAACCGCAGTCGAATTCTTCACCGCGCCCTGGGCGGTACCCACGGCTCGGTTGATTGCCCATCCCGGACCGCCCTCGCGCCGAGATTTCAATCTGAGTCAGTCGGTCGTGGCAGCCATTGGCCCCGAGGGTGGGTGGACCGAAGAAGAGTTGCAGATCGCACACGATAATGGGTACACCTGTTTGCATCTGGGAAAAAGGATCTACCGTATCGAGACCGCGGCCACTGTCATCGCGTCAATCGCTGCGGACGCCATGGAGAATCAAGCCATTTAGACGAAGACTCCCGTAGCGAAACTCGCCGAGAGTTTCCCTATCCTCGGAGCCACCCTAACAGCGTCCGTGACCTCTGCTACGACTTTCCGGGCCTGGCGGCATTCGCAACGTTGCCCCATTGGCGTGCTTCCCGCTCGCGGACCAGCTAAACTGCGAAGGCTCAAGATCGATCATTCCGCTCCCGCTCCTTCGATTCACGTCTCACCAGCATCATGCCCCATCTCCAGTCAGCGAACCGATCCCGCACTCAACAACTTGCCGGGATGTTCTGCATTGAAGCTTGCCTTGCATGGCTGGCCATCGGCCTGCCCGCCGTCAACGCGGCCGCTCAAGAACCAACCATCAAGACCAAGCGACCGAACGTCTTGATGATCGCCATTGACGACTTGAACGACTGGGTCGAACCGCTCAGTGGTCACTCACAAGTCAAAACGCCCGCGATGAATCAGCTGGCGTCGCGAGGATTGACATTCACGAACGCTCACTGCCAAGCACCGCTGTGCAATCCATCGCGATCTTCATTGCTTTCCGGGTTACGACCAACCACGACTGGTGTCTACGGACTCAAGCCGTTCTTTCGCGATGTGGATTCGTTTGCCAACGTCGTTTCTCTACCGCAACACTTGCGTTCCGCAGGCTACCAGACGCTGATCGGTGGCAAGATCTATCACGGTGGTTATGGTCGACGACCCAAGGATGCTACCGAAGCGGACACGTGGGGGCCGCCCGCCAAGGTCGGAGTTCGTCCCAAAGAGAAGCTGATCGGAGCCACGCCAGGTGGCAACCATGCCTTGATGGACTGGGGTGTCTTCGACCACCAGGACGAAGACAAAGGAGACTGGCAGGTCGCTTCGTGGGCAGTCGACCAGCTCAAGACACTCGACACGTCTGAGAAGCCGTTCTTTTTGTCCGTTGGGTTTTTTCTCCCCCACGTTCCCTGCTACGCCACTCAAAAATGGTTTGACCTGTATCCCGATTCGTCGTTGGAGATGCCACCCATCATTGCCGGTGATCGGGACGATACTCCTGAAGCCTCGTGGTACATCCACTGGAAACTTCCGGAACCCCGAACCAAATGGCTTGCCGAAAACAACCAACTGCGGAACTTGGTGAGGTCTTATCTTGCCTGCGTTAGTTTCGTCGACAGCCAGGTTGGGCGTGTGCTGTCGGCCCTGGAAGAAGCGGGGCACGTCGATGATACGATCGTCGTGCTGTGGAGTGATCATGGCTATCATCTGGGCGAAAAAGACATCTCCGGCAAGAACTCCTTGTGGAGCGAATCGACCCGCGTTCCCTTGATCATTGCCGGACCAGGGATCGATGCGAATCGACAGTGCGACCAACCCGCAGAGCTTCTTGATATCTACCCGACCCTTTCCGAACTGGTCGGGCTACCGGTTCCCGACCACTGCGAGGGGCTCAGCTTGACGCCACAGATTGCTGACGAAACGACCTCCCGTGAGCGACCGGCGATCTGTACTCACAACGCGGGCAACCACTCCGTTTGCGACCGTCGCTGGCGATACATTCGCTACGCCGAAGGTAGCGAAGAGCTCTACAATCGCGTGGCCGACCCCAACGAGGTCAAGAATCTGATCGCCCCGGGAAAGGACCGCAGCGAATACCAGTCAGTCATCAAGCGATTGGCCGGCTGGCTTCCTGAGAAAGATGCCGACGCGGCACCCGGCAGCGCCAGTCGCGTCTTGATCAAAGAGGGAGACCAATTCATCTGGGAAGGGAAAGTCATCGATCCGAACGACCGGATGTAAACTCGCATTGCCGCCGGCCGACTCCGTGGGCCAGGCTCGATCGTCCGGTTCCGAAACCGCGAAGCAGTGGATTTGGATAGGTCGGTTCGCGGCTGGAGAGGCTCGGGACCGCAGAGTGGTCTGTTGACCCCGTCTCGCTACGTTCCACGGCGATTGCCGTACCAGCGGATTTGCTGACGATCGCAGTAGCGGAATCGATTCCCCTCGGCCCACGGCCGAAGCCATGCCTCTGACTGATCTAGTTCCTGAACCGTAACCGCCTGCGGCATGATCCACACTTGGTCGGGGGACACCTGCAGATCGTCCACCACAAGCAAGACCTCGTCCCATTCGCGCTGGTGGTCGACCACGAATTTGACTTGCGTGCGGTCGCTTCGATCGATCAGATCCCGCATGACATTGATTGGTAGCCGCCGCTGTTGGTGGCGCTGATGCCACTCAGGGTGTTCTTCTGGATCGGGTGCGCTACCGGACAGCTTGGGACTCAGGGACAACAGGTCACACTCGATCTGCCTCGGCACCGTGCCCGCGGTTTCGATTGTCAGATGATAGCCCGCTTGCCTAGCTAGCTGGCAGAATGTTTCTGTCGCCTCGTAGACTAGCGGTTCGCCGCCGGTCAGTACGATGTGGCGGCACCCGGATTCATCCGCCTGTTCCAGCAAGGACTCCAGGCAAACTTGATCTCCCTCGGGGTGCCAAGATGCGTAGGGCGTATCGCAGAACCAACAGCGGAGGTTGCAGCCGCTGGTCCGCACAAAAAAACTATCCGTCCCCGTGAGTTCGCCTTCCCCTTGCCGGCTGACAAAGGTCTCCGAAACGCGGACCCGGATTGCGGCCGCGCGCGTGTCGCCCCTGGTCGATTGAATCGACAGTTGCGATGATCTGGCGTCACGAAAGGGAGAACCCAAGTTGTCTGACTCGAACGATTTTCGAAATACGCTGGAGGTCTTTGATAACCCCAGCCCCAATCGTAATTTCACGATTGAACATCACGCCCCCGAGTTCACCTCGGTCTGCCCCAAAACCGGACAGCCCGACTACGGGGAAATCGTCTTTCGCTACGTGCCCGATGAAGTGTGCGTCGAGCTGAAGAGCCTGAAAATGTACCTTCAGCGATTTCGCAATGAGGGGATTTTCTACGAAGCGGTGACCAACCGGATCATGGACGACTTTGTCGCCGTCGTAAAGCCACGTTCGGCGACGATCGAAAGCCGTTGGACCCCACGAGGTGGGTTGCACAGTAACATCAAGGTGGAGTTCCCGAATCCTGACGAAACGACCTGACAGGGCCCTCCGATGACGTCGCTCCTCCAACGCTTGCCGCTGCTGATCTGCCTGCTTGTCCTTTGCGGCTTGACTACCCGTTCGTCCGCCCAGGAGTCCCGTTGGGTTGGCTGGTTGGGGCAGGACCGAAGCGGCATCGCATCGGGTTTCCAACCACCCAAGGCTTGGCCGCAGACGCTGACGCAGCGATGGCAGGTCGACGTCGGCCAGGGATATGGAAGCCCTCTGGTCAGTGGCGATCGCGTCTACGTGCACGGTCGTCAGGGGGACGAAGAAATCCTCTGGTGCCTTCAGCGGGAATCGGGGGAGGAGATCTGGAAAAAGTCGCAGTCGGTCCCATTCAAAATGGGAGGCGGGGGTGAATGGCACGGCAAGGGGCCGAAGTCGTGCCCGCTGTTGGTCGATGATCGAGTCCTGACATTGAGCATCACCGGTGTGCTGACTGCGTATTCAGCCGACTCGGGTAACATCCTTTGGTCACGAGATCCACGGGACCAGTTTGAAGTCAACCATCCGTATTGGGGCGTCAGCACATCGCCCATCGCCGACCAGGAACGCGTGTTCGTCCACTTTGGCAACGACGATCGTGGCGAACTGACGGCCCTGGACTTGGGGTCCGGGGAAACGATCTGGCGGCAGGGAACAGCCGGAACCTCGTATTCCTCCCCGCTGGTGACGACGCTCCAAGGCGTGCGACAAGTGATCGAGTGGAATCATGATGGCGTCGCGGGAATCGATGCGTCGAGCGGCCAACCACTCTGGTTCTTTTCGCTTCCGCATGTGGGCAGCGACCAAAACATGCCCACACCGACGCTGCATGACGGTCACATTCTTGTCGGAGGTGAAAACCGAGGCATCCGAAGTCTCAAGCCGACTCGTGTTGCTGACGGATGGACCGTGACCCAGCTATGGCACCAGGAAGAGGTCGCCTTGGACATGAGCACGGCAGTGATCAGTGCCGGTCGATTGATTGGCTTTTCTCATTACGACAGCGGTCGGCTGTTTGCTCTGGACCCAGAGTCGGGGAATCTCATCTGGAGGAGCCGACCAAGACAGGGAAGCAACGTCATGTTCCTTACGTTCGGGGACCGCGTCGCAGCGTTGATGGATCGCGGCTCACTCAGAATCCTGGATGCATCCGCTGACGACTACTCGGTTCAGGCAACTTACCAGGTGTCCGATCTGCCAACGTGGGCTCCACCGGTCCTGATCGACAACCAAATCTTGATCAAAGACCGTGAACGAATGACTTTGTTCGAGCTGTCGAACGACTGACCGCTAAAAAACCTCAAGGTGGCCTAGCCGCGACGACGATGCTGATCGTTACAGGGCAGTCTTGTGGAACCGTTGCGGGATCGCCGATCCGGACGTTGCGACTAGGAGCGGTTCGAGCGGTGTTCCATCATGGTCCGATTCGGTTTTCGGCTGCCATTCCTGATCCTATTGGCGGGGGGCATCTTCGCATCGCTCGGCTGCTCTCGGACGAAGTACCGTATAGAAGCCGACCGCGAGGTCTACGCGGCGATCGCTGAGCGTAACGGAGACGCTCGCTGGCACACGGCGGACTACTCGATCGACGCCGACCCGCGCAGTCGCTACTTCGACCCGTATCACCCTGACCGCTCCCCGCTTCCGCCCGACGATCCCGCGTCGCACCGTTACATGCACTGTGTGGACGGCAAGAAGGGATGGAGCCATTGGCACGACAACGGCGAACGACTTGAAATCGAGAATCCGAGTTGGGCGGAGGAGCTGCCACAGTACGCGGAGCAAACCGACAACGGCGAGTTGAAGCTGGACGTGGAGTCCTCACTCCGGCTGGCCTACATCCACTCTCCACAGCACCAGTCCCAATTAGAAACGCTGTACCTCTCTTCGCTGGATGTGACGGCGGAACGATTCCGCTTGGGGTCGCAGTACTTTGGCGGCTACGACATCGCGTACCAACACCGCGGCAAGCTGGTCCCAGCCGGATTGGAATTCGACTCGACTTCCGGGCGCTACGTGATCACGCAGCCCTCGACGCGAGCGGAAATCAACCGCGTGACCGTCGGGACAACCGGCACCGAGAATCCGAC
>JBCCUO010000061.1:0-9876 GCA_039196805.1 Planctomycetota bacterium
GTGAGCCGGAGTCGTTTTGGCACGACGAAGCCTGACAGTGGGCCGATGGCCGGCCGCGTGCAAGCCTAGCCTTCGGAGAAGGCGGGCGTCTTTGTCGACAGCTCACTCCGTGAGCCCGAGACGTTTTAGCAAGACGAAGCCTGACAGTGGGCCGATGGCCGGCCGCGTGCAAGCCTAGCGTTCGGAGAAGACTGGCTACTTTTGAGCGCACTCGGTGAGTACCAGCCGCAATCCGTTAAGCTGGTGGGCCGACATGCCTCTGCCCCACACTTCTTAGCCTTGCCAGCTGATGCCTCAAATCACTCCCTTCGCGGCCGTTCGATACAACCTGGATCATGTTCGCTCCCTGTCGGACGTGATCGCTCCGCCCTACGACGTGATCGATCCCCAACTGCAGGATCAACTCTACAAACAGCATCCCGCAAACGTTGTCCGGATCATTCTCAATCGCACCGAACCCGGTGATCACGAAGACGAGAAGTATCAGCGGGCGGCAGATTTCCTGACTCAGTGGCTTCAGCAGGGCGTGCTGCAACGTGACGACCGACCAGCACTTTATGTCTACCACCAGACATTTCAGGTGGACGGACAGACGGTCAATCGCCGTGGCTTCATGGCTCGTGCTCGTATTCAGCCGTTTGGCGAAGGCAACGTGTATCCCCACGAGGAGACACACCCCAAAGCCAAGGTCGATCGCCTGAATTTGACCATCGCGACCAAGCAGAACAACAGCCAGATCTTTGGGCTCTATCCCGATCCGCACAACGAAGTCATCTCGCTACTTGACCAAGCAACGAAGGGGATCGATCCGGTTCAGGCAACTGATCATCTGGAGGTCGTCCATCGGCTTTGGCCGGTCACTGATGCCGCGGTGACACAGCGGGCCTGTGAGTTGATGGTGGATAAGCCGATGTTTGTGGCCGACGGACATCACCGCTACGAAACGGCCAGCAACTATCGCCAGCAGTTGATCGACGCCTCGGGGCCGTTGCCCGAGGAACACCCCGCAAACTTCGTCATGACGATGCTGGTCGGGATGAGTGATCCGGGGATGATTGTGCTGCCAACGCATCGACTAATCCGCGGGCCACAGCCGCTGAGTAGCGATCAGATCATCGAGAAACTCTCCAGCACGTTCGACTGCGCCAAGCTGCCGGGCATCGAGTCGGCCAATCAGGCTTGGGCAGAGATGGAGGAGGCAAATCAGCAAAGCTGGATCGCTCTGTTTGCCGCCGTGGACCAAACGTGGGTGATGGCCAAAGCGACCGACAGCGCCTACCAACGGATCCAGACGCTGGCACCCCAACAGAGCGACGACTGGCGAGGGCTGGGCGTCAGCTTGCTTCATCGGCTGGTCATCGATGATTTGTTGGGATGGGAAGGGCATCCTAAGCCAACGTACGTGCACCAAGTCGACGAAGTGATCGCCGCGCTGAAGGGAGAAGGCAGCCAGGCCGAAAGTGACGGCAGCGAACCCTATTCGTTAGCAGCTTTGGTGATGCCCGCCACGTTGGCCCATGTCGAGGCGATCAGCTTGCACAAGGAACGGATGCCGGCAAAAAGCACCTATTTCTACCCCAAGCTCCTCAGCGGCCTGACCTTCAATCCGCTGACCTGAACGCCGTTCGTGGACGATTTGGCGTCTGCTACGCGGTGCGACGCGGCTCGGGACCACGGAGTGGTCTGTCGACTTTGGGGCAGCCTACGCGACGATCACGGAGCGAACGGCGACAAGGATTGATCGGCCGTTGCTGAGCCAAACGACAGGGTCAGTTGCTTTGGGGATTCGCGCGACGACAGAGTCAGGACGGGATTCGCTTCAAGCACATCCTCTCGTCTTGCGCCAGCGTTCACCCAATCGCGAAAATCCCAACCTCGCGTCGGCGGGATGACAACAGCCGCATCGAAACCATGGCTTGCCACCGCGTCGGCGAAACGCTCGGCACCTCGTACACCGGCGTCGTCGTGATCCGCTAAAACGCGAACAACCGAATCCGCTAAGGCGTGACGTCGCACCAAGAAATCCACGTCATGCACCGGAGCATTACAGCTCGCTCGACCCACAGCCGTCAGACCCAGTGATAGGGCGGCGGCGGTATCACTGCCACCCTCGCAAACGACCAAGCTCTTCGTTGGCCTCTTCCTGCCACTTGGCAGGAACCAACCCGACCGACTTTCCTTGATCGACCACTTCTGGCTGCCACCCCAGCGACGCATCCGAATTCCGACGACTTGCTGTTCCGCGTTGCGCATTGGCCAAGTGGTCGCGTTGGATTCGGGTGCGAACCCGACGCCCAACGATCTGAGTGATTCGATCGATACGCCCAAGTCGTTAGCCAGAGCGTGCAGACGATCGGCGTCAAGTTGACTGGCCGCCCAGCGTGCAATCTTCGTCATTCGGCGAACGAGACCCTCGGTGACCCGACGTCCCTTTCGAGTAGACATTGCGTTCGCGACCGTCGGGACTGCGCTGACAACGCTCGGACCTCCCCAGCCCTGGAACCACAGCCATCGTGTTGCCTCTGAAAACGTACCTCCGAGCCACCACTGCAGTGTCGCAATCCCATCGCCGGGGCGTGGTGAGGAATTCCGATGAAAGCAGTGACGGCAATGAACGCCGCCGGTGTGATCGAAGTCACGGAACGAAGCGAAACTATCGCGGCCACCACAGCGCGGGCAGGGGTGACCTTTGCCGTCTAAGCGATCACCCGGGAAACCGGCGGAAACCAACAGCTCGCGCCAACGCCCCGCTGCCATCGCTTTCAGCTCTCTTGCTGAGGGTAGCATCGGTCGACTTGATTTACCGGTGGACATACGCACCCGTATCGGTGCCAACTGCTTGTCCGCCTCAGCTCGCTTGACATCGTGCCGATTGTGCGGGCGGAGATCTGCTGACCGATCTATCGTCGACGTCGCTTCAACCCTTCGGAAAGTTGTGACGCGACCGTTGCACATCCATTGCGGTTGGTGGATCATCCGTTAGTCAGAACAACTGCCTCCGATCCCAGCTCTCCCAATCCTCACCCCGGAATTCCTCCATGCCTCACGTCGCTTCGTCGTTCCTTGTTTTCGCCTTGCTATTGGTCACCAGCGTGAGCTCGGCCAGGGCCGATCAACCCGCCTCGGAAGCGCCACCCGAACCGGCTTCAATGACAAGCCTGTTCAACGGCAGCGATTTGGACGGCTGGAACGGCGACCCGAGGCTCTGGTCGGTTCGTGACGGCGTCATCCACGGCGAAACGACGGCAGAGGTATCCACGAAAGGCAACACGTTCCTGATCTGGAAAAACCCGGTCAAGGATTTCGAGTTGCGTTTGTCGTTTCGATGCACGGCGACCAACAACTCGGGAATCCAGTATCGCTCGCGACACGTGACCGAGGGCAAACGCGCCCGCAACGACTGGGTCGTCGTCGGCTATCAGCACGAAGTGCGCAACGAAGAAGACTTCCCCAATGTTCCCGGATTCATCTACGACGAAGGGGGCAGTCGAGGCCGCATCTGCATGGTGGGTGAACAAGCCACTTGGGAGACCGAAGGCAAGAAGGTGATCAAGAAGGACTTGATCAGTAAAGAAGACTTCAAAGACCTGATGAAAGTCGATGACTGGAACGACGTTGTGATTCGAGCGAAGGGGAATCACATTCAGCATTTCCTGAACGGTCGACTGATCATGGACTTCACCGATAACCACCCCGAGAAGGCGCTCAGCGAAGGCGTTCTGGCGCTGCAGCTGCACGCCGGCAAGCCGATGTGGGCCGAGTTCAAGAGCATCCGCATGACAGCGTTGTAGGCCACGAACACCGCCAGGCACTTACCGGGGCGAGCCCGGCGGTAGCGTCCGTACGGCGGCTGATAGGGATGAATGCGTCGACGCAACTCAGCCGACACGCGCCAGCGTCCGGTTGCACAGCGCTAGCGTCCGCTTGCCCAGCGCGATCGAACCAGGTGCTAGCACACGGCAACGGATGGGATTCCTGTTGCTTTTTGCAGCCGTTTCGACCGGGCTTGACCCGATGCAGAGCAGTCTTAGGCGGTAACCGCCGCCAAGGCCGCGCGGCGAGTCTTCGGCAACACGATGACCTCGGATCTCTGGCCAGTGCTGCTGCAATGGTTAGCGCTTGATCGTTCGTTCGCTGGCCTGCAGCTTGGATGCCAGAAGCGTGTTGTGAAGAAGCATGGCGATGGTGAGCGGTCCAACGCCGCCCGGCACGGGAGTGATGGCCGAGGCGACTTGGCTGACCGAATCGAATTCGACGTCTCCAACCAGCCGGTCCTCGACACGATTGATGCCAACATCGATCACGACTGCCCCCGGCTTGATCATGTCGGCCGTGATCAACTCTGGGATACCAACGGCCGCGACAACACAGTCGCCTTGGCGGACGACGTCGGCCAAGTTTGCCGTTCGGCTATGGGCCAACGTCACGGTCGCGTTTGCGATTTCAGGACCACAGCTTCCCGTCCTTTGCGCCAACATCATCGCCATCGGTTTTCCGACAATATCGCTGCGGCCGACCACGACCACGTGCTTTCCGGCAACCGAATGCCCGGTGCGGTGCAGCAACTGAACGACACCGTGCGGCGTGCATGGCAAGAACCTGGGTCGGCCTTGCATCAGCAAACCAACGTTGACGGGCGAAAACGCGTCCACATCCTTCAGCGGGTCGACGGCGTCCAGCACGGCTCGCGAATCAAACCCTTTGCCACCATTTCCATCGTCAGGCAACGGGAGTTGGACCAAGATGCCGTTGACGGCGTCGTCACGATTCAAGGCATCAATCAACGAAAGAAGTTCCGATTGGGTCGTCTGAGCCGATAGACGGTGGACATCGCCCTCGATGCCCGCTTTGTCGCAGGCGCGTTCTTTGTTGCGAACATAAACCTGGCTGGCCGGGTCTTCTCCCACAAGCACCGCCGTCAGCTTGGGGCGATTGCCGCCACCACCAACGAACTGAGTCACCTGATCGGCTACTTCCGCACGGATTTCCGTGGCGATCCGTTTTCCGTCCAATCGTTCGGCGGTCATAGCACTCCGTCGTCACATCCCCCCCGCCCCCGACCGAGCGTGGATCACCATACCGAGAAGTCAGCCGGATCGTTATAGTCGGGCAACGATCGCAAGCTGTTGCGAATTAAGAATCACACAGGATTTGTCGCCCCATGTCTACCGACGCGCCCAAGCTTAGCCCCGTCGAATCGATCAAAGAAGCCAGCAAGTACCTGCTGGGAACCATCGATACCGAGCTGGTCGACACCACCGACCACTTCAACAAAGACAATCTCCAGCTACTGAAATTCCACGGCACGTACCAGCAGGATGACCGGGACGCTCGAATCGCGCGAAAGAAGGAAGGCTTGGGCAAAGCCTTTTCGATGATGATCCGCTGCCGCATCCCGGGTGGCCGCCTGAGCAGCAAGCAGCTCACTGGAATGCTCGACATCTGTGATGAACTGGGCAACTCGACCATGAAGTTGACCACACGGCAGACGATCCAGTTGCACGGAGTTCTGAAGAGTGACCTGCGGGACACGATCAACAAGATCAACGAAATTGGGTTGTCAACGCTGGCCGCCTGCGGAGACGTGAATCGAAACATCATGTGCTGCCCGGCCAAGCGAGTCGGTGGCGTGCATGACCAACTCAACCATCTGACCGATGAATTGACCGAGGCGCTAGCACCGAAGACACCGTCGTACTACGAATTATGGCTGATGGATCCCGACTCCGACGACAAGCAGCTGGTGGGCGGCGGCAGCCCCGAAGGGATCGACGAACCGCTCTACGGGCCAACGTATCTGCCGCGGAAATTCAAGCTGGGGATCGCGCTACCGGAAGACAATTGCATCGACATCTACACGCAGGACTTGGGATACATCGCCGTTGTTCGCGACGGCGATGTGATCGGTTACAACGTGACGGTGGGTGGTGGAATGGGCACCACTCCGGCGCTCAAGCGGACGTTCCCAGCACTGGCCAAAAGGATGGCCTTTTGCACGCCCGATCAGGCGATCGACGTGGCTCAAGCGGTGATCAAGGTTCAGCGAGACAACGGCAATCGAGCCGATCGCAAAGTCGCGCGCATGAAGTACTTGATCGCCGATTGGGGAATCGAAAAGTTCCGCTCTGAGGTTGAGCGTTACCTCGGCTACGATTTGAAGGATTGCACCGAAGACGATGTCTTCGATGTCGACGATCACATGGGCTGGCAAGAGCAAGGCGACGGAAAGTGGTCCTACGGCCTGAATGTCGAAAATGGCCGGCTGTTTGATAGCGACACGATTCGCTTCAAGGCGGCCCTACGCGAGGTCGCCGAGACGTTTGATTGCGAGGTTCGCTTGGCGGGCAACCAGTCGATCATCTTTACGGACATGAACGAGAGTGATCGCCAGCCATTGATCGCGATCCTGAAGGACCACCAGATTCCGCTGACCGAAGAGACCAGCACGGTGCGTCGCTGGTCGATGGCTTGCGTGGCGCTGCCGACCTGCGGTTTGGCGATCACCGAAAGCGAGCGACGCCTTCCCAGCATCATCGATGGCCTGGAAGAGCCCCTTGCCAAGTTGGGACTGGCGAAGGAACGCTTCACGATTCGGATGACGGGATGTCCCAACGGATGCGCCAGACCCTACAACGCCGACTTGGCGCTGGTGGGCAAAGCGAAGGACAAATACACGATGTATGCCGGCGGCGGCTGGCTAGGCAATCGGCTGGCAGGTGTTTACAAGGACCTGGTGCCTGACACCGAAGTGGTCGACGAAATGGTTGCTGTTTTTGCCGCCTACAAGGCGAACCGCCACGAGGACGAATCGCTGGGCGCATTCTGCACGCGCGTCGGCCCTGAGGACTTGGCCGTTCTGGCCGCGGCGGCACCCAAGCCTGAATAGGGACAGGTCAGTGGTTTGTCAGCCGCCACGCGATTGCGTCCGGTTGTCCTGCGCGGCGGAAACGGGTGCTAGCGCACGGCGGCAGATGAAGGGAATGGCCCCATTCAATCGAATTCTATTAGCTCTGGTTGACTACTCGTCCGCCACGTTGACGTAAACCTTCAGGGCGTCTTTGTCTTCGACCAACAGTCGCATCATTTCGCGGTACTCTCCGAGACCCTCGACGGGATTGGTCAGGATCTTCTCCAGGACTCCGGGGTACATGACGTTGCCGAGTGCCAGGTCTCGGATGCCCATCTCGAAGTGACCCCGATTGGCGTTCACGCTGCCCACCAACAGCTTGTTGCCCAGCACCCATTGCAGGTTGATGTTGTCCGACGGCACCTCGGTCTTGGAGTCGCCGCCGGTGATCCCGGTCCAGACAACGACGCCGTTCAAACCAACGTGCTCCATCGCTTCGAAGGCTAGCCGACTGCTGCCGGTGGCATCGACGACCAAGTCGGGGCGACCCGTTCGCTTGACCAGTTCCGCCATCGATTCTTGGCGGGTGCTGACGTATTCCGCCTCTAATCCGGAAACGATTTCTGCCTTCAGATTGGGAGCCTCGCCTCGAGCCAACGTGTAAACCCGCAGTCCACGCAGTGTCAGGATCAGCGTGGTCAGCAGCCCGATCTGTCCCGATCCCAAGACGTACGCCGTCTTGGGATCCCACACCTTCAATCGACGCTGGGCCTCGTAGGCTTGATGAACCGCCTTGGCCGCACAACTCATCGGCTCTTGCAGCACGTGAAGGTGTTTCAAGCCCTGCGGCACCCGAACAATGTACTCCTCTTCATCGACGAAGTATTCGGTCAAGAATCCATGTCGCAAGTTGATGCCGCGTTCGTAATACGTTTCCTCGCTGGTCATGTCATTCGTACCGATCAAGTCGTAGATCGACCCGCCCGGGCGTCTCACCGTCGCTGTCACATAGTCCCCCGGCTTGATGCGCGTGACTGCGGATCCAACCTCCTCGACGATGCCAAATGACTCATGACCGATCACCAGGTAGTCGTCGCCGTCGGGCGCATTGCCGTACAGCGCATCGTTGATCTCTCGATCGGTTGCATCGACGCCAACTTTCAGCACCTTTACCAGGACGCCTTTGCCATCGGCGATGTCGTCCACACTGGGCTTGGAGATGTCCTGAAGGTGAACGCTATCTGGAGTGCCTGGCGTGACTGCAACCGCTTTCATTGGGGCTGACTTCTCAGGGGAAAAAGAGAGTGGTGGGGTCGGACATGAACGCGAAGGATCGTAGCAAGCTTCCGCGCTCGGGCGGATAGGGGTGGGCCCGAGATTTACGCCTATGGTTCTTCAGCCGGCCGTGTCGAGCACAAGCTTTCGCGTTCGGTCCGCGAACGTCCGTCTCCCAGCGAGAATCGCCCCAATTCGTTCGCATCGGGCCGTCTGTAGCGAGAACCGCAGAGACGTTCTGTCATCCCAGTCAGCTGCTCGAGCGTCTTCAGCCCACTGGTCGGCGACGTGTTTCTGTCCAGATCGAAAAGAAACGACGGTGTTCAATGCAGGCCTTTGGTTACCTGAACGCCTTAGTAACCGACCCAAGGATCGCGATACACCATTAACGGCCAGCACTGCGTTTCTAGTCGCTATTTTTCACAACGCTGGTTGTCAAAAATAGCCGAAGCTTGAATACTAGGAGAGCGGTGAATGAATTCACCGTTCAAAACGTTCAAATCGTTCTTAACAAAGTGGACTGAGATGCCGTCCGTGTCAACGCCCCCGAGTCCCTCTCATGAGCTGCGATCGGTTGATCGCGAGCTGCTGAAGGCACTCCGTGGCGGCGAATGGATGGACGTCTCCGATTTGAAATTGGCCCTTGGCGTAACGGCGACAGCGGTTCGCCAGCGAATCGATCGGTTGATGGACCTGGGACTGATCGACCGTGAGAAGTCGCCTGGTGGCGGCCGTGGTCGCCCCACTTTTTGCTATCGCCTTTCGGTCGCCGGCCACCACCACTGTGGAGCGAATCCGATCGAGTTGGCCGACGCGATGTGGGCGGCGATCCTGGGATGCCAAGACGCCGAGGTCCGCGAGACGCTGATTGGGGAGGTCGCGAAACGATTGGGCCAGCGGTACGCCCTCCAACTTGAGCAACAGTCCGACAACTCCGAGAACTCCGACGAACCGAGCTCCAACCTGTTCGGTTTGGCAGCCTTGCTGAAACAGAAAGACTTCGACCTCCGCGTCTCAGGAACGTCGGACTTGCCGGTCTTGGACATTGGCTCGTGCCCCTACCCGACTCTGGCGGATGCATCTGATGACCGCGAAATGTGTCGGTTGGAAGAACAGATGCTCTCCGAAGCGTTGGGCCAGCCGGTCAAGCTGAGCAGCTGCCAGTTGGACGGGCACGAATGTTGCCAGTTCCGCACCAGTGAACAGGAAGTTGCACCAGAGACCTCCGCGAGCCTGCCGGCCGGCGATCGCCCGGCGCGGGCGACCTAAGCAAACCTAGATCAAGCAAATCTAAACAACCATTCGCATTCCCTTCCGACCTTCAATCAATCGACGATGACTCACGAACTGAAAATCGAAAATCTACATGTCTCCGTCGGCGATAAGCCGATCTTGCGTGGCGTCAACTTGACGATGAAGCATGGCGAAACGCACGCGTTAATGGGTCCGAACGGCAGCGGCAAAAGCACGCTCGGTTTGGCGATCATGGGACATCCCGGGTACGAGGTGACCGAGGGAAGCATCACCCTGGATGGCGAAGACGTGCTCGACATGGAAGTGGACGAGCGGGCTCGCCAGGGCATCTTCATGGCGTTTCAGCGTCCGATGGCGATCCCCGGTGTCAAGATGGCCGACTTCTTGCGTCACGCCACCACGAATGTCCGTCGGCCCGATCGTAAAGAGGGCGAAGAGCTGATTCCGATGCGGGACTTCCGTAAGGAGTTAAAGCAACGGATGGCCGACTTGAAAATGGA
>JBCCUO010000062.1:0-9838 GCA_039196805.1 Planctomycetota bacterium
AAACGACTAACCAGCCGTACCCGCCCATCATGCCCACGACGGATCGCAAGACCTGATCAGGCACGAAGTTTAGGAGCGCCGCCTCGATGGCAACAAAGCCGAAGGCCGCGGCGGCCAAATGCAGATACGTCCGGCGCAAAAACGATGCCCGCTCACCTTCACCGGCGAAAGCGGCAATTTCGTCAGGATTGGCGTATTGATTGTGCTGGTATGGATTGACGTGACTCATATGACCCTGTGATGCCCTGTTTTCGGTGAGCTGTTGTCGCGGGAAGACATTGTCTGATTCCCGCAGCATTGGTCGGACCCTCATACTCGACCGAAGTATACCCGACAATTCCGCCATTGGTGTCTCTTGCTAACGCGCCGGTTCGGGATGGTGGTTGCCGAGGATTTGGCTGTGGACCTCTCGCTGACGTGTCGAGTTGGGATGACGGCCGGAGTACCCTTGCTGACGCTGTGGGTTGTGGTCTGCTCATGGAGGATACGTGCGAGGATCCAGACTCTGATCCGGTTGATCGATGATTGACAGGGGGATTGGTACAGCGGGAGAATGGGTCGCACTAGGGGGTCCAGGCCGGATCCTTCGCAACGATTCCGACGCAGTGAGTCAAGGGAGCTCCAGGCCGCTAATGATCCTTTCTAGCGACGAGATTGAGCGACTTCATGGCGACCAACTGCAAATCGAACCGTTCGATCGCGAGCGTTTGAATCCCAATAGCTACAACTTGAGCTTGCACTCGGAACTGCTGGTCTACGAGGAGGTGGTTCTGGATGCGGCGGCTCCGAATCGCTACCGCCGCATCGAAATCCCAGCCAGCGGTCTGACGCTACAGCCGGGGCACCTCTACTTGGGACGAACGGTCGAGCACACCGAGACCAGCGGTTTAGTGCCCATGATTCACGGACGCAGTTCGCTGGGGCGTCTGGGCCTGTTCATCAATCCTGGTGGTTCGTTGGGGCAAGCCGGTTACAGCGGAACTTGGACGTTGGAAATGCATTGCGTCCAGCCGGTGCGTATTTATCCCGGAATTCAAGTATGCCAAATCTACTACCTAAGGATGGCGGGCGAGTGTGGTGAGGCGCAGTCGGGCAAATATCACAACAGTTTCGATATCCAACCCAGCCTGCTGTACCGGGAGCTGGGCGGAGCTGAATCGGAAGCTCAGATGGAGTTGAACTTCGACCAGGTCGGCGAGATCGTTCGCGGAAGCGAACCGAAATGAGTGTGTGCTGAGCGGGTTGCGGACAAGTTTCCTCGCCAACGCCCTTTGAAGTTGCGCCTACTGGTTTGTCGAACATGATTCGCACGGCGAATCGCGAGAACTCGTAAGGACATCTGCTTATCCTCTCCATTCGGGACCTCGCCGGCCGAAGGCACCGAAGCGCAGCGTTGGTCTGCGTCCGAACCTCCGCAAGCGGGAGGGTGATATCGGAGAACGCAGCTTCAATACCGACGGTTCGGGTTGGGATGGAGTGCTAGGTTGCTTGAGTTACCGGTGCGACGGACTCTTGCTTGCGGATCCGGACCCAGGCGTCACGTAGTCTCCGGTTCAATGGCTGGTCGATCCAGGCGGTGATCAAGTAAGCGAAGCAAAAGCTAAACAGCGCTACGATCGCTAGGCTGATGTTTGATGACCAGCCCCCTTGGTTCAAGCGATGAATGAGAACGCAGCCGAGGTTGTTGTGGCACAGGTAAAGTGCGTACGACAGCGTGCTGATGACCACGAACGGTCTCAGTCGCAACATTGGCAGCTTGCCGTATGCGGCCGCGGTGACCAAGCCGATGATCAGCATGGTCGCAACCGGATTGTGTTTTCCATGATCGATGCAGTGAAACACCGTTGCCGCGACGACCATGGCGATCCCGTTTCCGATGCGGCTTCCTGTTCGCGTCTTGATCATGTAAAGCAAGAAACCGATGGCGAATAACGGAGCGAAGTCCAAGATCAGAAGTCGCCGCACTGAATTTGCGATGGTGAACCACCAGGCTTCGCCGTGAGTCGCGGAAACCGCATCCAGCGTGGGACAAACTGCAAGCGACAGACCGCACAAGACGCCCCAGCCCAGGAAGTACCTCTTCAGACCGCCCAGTCGGTAGAGCGAGACCAATAGTCCGTAGAACAGGATCTCGATCTGCAAGGTCCACATTACGGGGTCGATGCATTCCTGGCCCAAAACACGCGGCATCAGTGTCAGATTGGCGGCAAGCTGAGCCACCGTCAGCGGCGTTTGGGTCAACGGTTGCATCGTCATGATCCAGACGTTGAATAGGATCACCATCAAGAAGATGGGGACAATGCGAATCATCCGAGCAGCCACAAAGTCGACCGGTTGGCCTCGACGCATCAACGACATGCTGTTGACGAATCCGCTGAGGATGAAGAACAGCTCGACGCCATAGGCTCCGTACGGCCACTCCCAGCCCAGGGACTCGACGTAGCCAAACTTGACTTCGTAGACATGGGTTAGGTGAAAGAGGACCAGATTGATCGCCGCCAACGCTCGCAGGGCATCCAGTTCGATGATCCGGCGATGCGGTTTCAAGGCGGGCGTTTCGATCGGACGATCTGACATCGGCTTCATCGCGGCGGGCGACATCAATTGGCGTAGCGGGACTCGCTCGAGTTCCGACTGGCGGCTGTAGAATCGGAAGCTGGGCGGCATCCACGAAGATCGATACGCCAGTGCTTGCTTGCCCGATCCTAGCCATCGTCCGGCGGATGATATCGTTGAATCCTAGGTTGAGCCGACGATGGGGGTGCTGTCGCGGCTCAGCAGTGTGAGACGATGCTGGCTGGGCTTGACTTTGGCGCTGGTGAAACGGATTGCACGGACAAGCGAGTGTGTCGGTGCGTCACGGTCTGGCGGAACGACCGACACGAGTCGCCCGACCGGCTTGACTGGAAAACTCTGCTGACTGGCGAGATCGGATCGCCGCATCCTTGCCCCTGACCGGTCCAGGTTGCTAGGCTCTCGCGGTGCAGATGACTCCACGTTGTTTGCTTGGCTGCTATTCATGGCGGCCCAATCGAAATCAGTCTGCCTGGTCGAATGGATGACGGGCATTGTGCTTATGGAGCTTCGTTTCCCAGGTGCCTTACGCTCAGCTCGGTCCGATTGCCGTCCACTTGCCCGCTCAAGTGGAGACCAACCAAATGCTCAAGGAAGAGAATCCCAGGTGGGACCTGGATTTGATCGCAGAGAAGACCGGCATTCACCAGAGGCACATTGCGGCCGCCGATGAGACTGCGTCTGACTTGGCCGTGGCGGCTTCGGAGAAATTGTTTGCCGAGCAATCGATCGATCGCAGCCAGATCGATTTTGTTTTGCTGTGCACGCAGACGCCCGACTACCCGTTGCCGACCACCAGTTGCCTGATTCAGGACCGGCTTGATCTGCCGACTGGATGCGGCGCGCTGGATTTCAATTTGGGTTGCAGCGGGTATGTGTACGGATTGGCGATGGCGGACGGGTTGATTCAAAGTGGTGTTGCCCGCAACGTCTTGCTACTGACCGCGGAGACCTACACGAAGTACATCGACCAAGATGACCGAAGCCTCCGAACGATCTTTGGCGACGGTGCGGCGGCGACGTTGGTTACCGCGGCGGACGAACGTTCACTGTGGGGATTTAAGTTTGGCAGCGACGGTAGCGGAGGCGACATGCTGTTGGTGGGCGATGGAGGCGGTCGGGCGGAGGCCGATGCGATTCGTCCAAGACACCGCAAACGTTGGAAGAGTCGTCTCTACATGGATGGACCCAGTCTGATCAATTTCACGGTGGAGGCGATTCCGCGATTGATCGACGAAATCTTGGTGGACAACCAGGTGCAGAGTAAGGAGATTGATCTGTACCTGATGCATCAAGCCACGTTCAAGATGTTGGACCAATTGAGGCAACGAATGGATGTTCCGCCGCAGCAAATGCCGGTGGAGCTTTCGGATGTGGGCAACACCGTTTCCTGTACCTTACCGATCTTGATCCAGCGGATGCGTCAGCAAGGTCGCCTGACTCCGCAGGCGACCAACATGTTGGTGGGTTTTGGTGTCGGGTTATCCTGGGCTGGCTGTTTGTGGGAGGACACGTATCGATGACGAATGTATCGGGTCGCTTGCTGATCGCTTCGCCGTACCTGACCGATGGGAACTTTTTGCGATCGGTTGTGTTCATGGTTCGTCACGACTCGGAGGGGGCGTTTGGCGTCTCAATCAATCGGCCGACGGAACGAAGGTTTCGCGACTTGGTTGAGCTGAGCAGTCCGGTCGGGATGCTGCGCCAAGACGATCACCTGTTTCTTGGTGGTCCGGTTGGGGGCCCTATCCTGGCGCTGCACGCGATGGCTGGATTGGGTGAGCCCTGTCGAACGGTGGGGGATTCTGAAGATCGTGACGCTCAGGCGACGGTGGATTTCAGCGTTTTGGAAGATGCCGATTCGGTGGCGGAGTTTCTTGGCACGCCGCAACCGGGTGATTCGACGCCGAAGTCCGAGGAGTCGCTCCCGCCTGCCTGGATCACTGGAGACGAAGACCATTTGCGGCTGCTGCACCAGCGCAGTGACGTTGCCGTGAAGTTTGTCACGGCGTACAGCGGTTGGGGTCCGGGGCAGTTGGAGTACGAGATGGAGTCGGGCGGTTGGCTGGTGGGGGACGCCGATCAGGACATTCTTTTTGGCGACCCCAATGAAGCCTGGGAAACGGCGGTTCGCCGCTGTGGACACTCCATTCTCTGCGGAATCGCGCCCGGACTGCGAAATTCGGGGATCAACAATTCGAATCCAGAACTTAACTAACTGTTCTTCTTTCGCTACGCTAGGCCCGGCGAGCGGAAGACCCCCTCCATCCATGCCGATGGAGATCGCTTTCACGGCAATCTGACCAAGCTTCATGCGGCAATTCGCGATCGGCGACATTCACGGCTGTGCCAAGGCCTTGCGAGCCTTGTTGGAGTCGATCGACCCACAACCCGAGGACGAGTTCGTCTTTCTCGGGGACTACATTGATCGGGGTCCGAACAGCCGTGACGTGATTGAACAGTTGATCCAGCTTCAGCAGTTGAGCAAGGTCGTGGCGCTGCGTGGAAATCACGAGATCATGATGCTGGGGGTCGTGCTGGGCGGGCTGGACCCCAAACTTTGGTTGGCCAGCGGAGGCGTAGCGACGCTCAGCAGCTATGGCGGTTCGCTTCGCAAATTGCCCGCCAGTCACCTGGAATTTTTTCAGTCGTTGTTGCCCTACCACGAGACCGACAGTCAGATATTTGTCCATGCCAGCTACCGGCATGATCGGGACATGGTTGATCAAGACGAATCGGATCTCTACTGGACGCACTTGATGGCACCCCCTCCGCCGCACGTCAGCGGAAAGCGGGTCTACGTTGGGCACACGCCACAGACGTCGGGGAATGTACTTGACTTGGGGCATTTGGTTTGCGTTGACACGTACTGTTTCGGACGCGGCTATCTGACCGCGTTGGAGACAACGCGCGGGGATTGCTATCAGTTTGATGCCAGTGGTTTCCGACGCCGCGCCAGTGGCATTCCTCTGTGGCAGCGGTTGCGTTGGCTCTCGCGAACGGCGCGACGCTGGTACGATCAGCGTCGTCCGTTGGCACTTCGATCATCGAAGGCTGACGAAGGGGAATCGCTGGCAGGCAAACTGGAAAGCGGCCAGTTGGAACGTCCGGTGCCGGGTGAACGTGAACTTGATGTGACTGACGTCGAGGCCGTTTCGAAAACCAACGCTTTGAGTCCTCAGCACGGATCGGCTTAGCGTCATGCCTGCGGAAGAGTCGACCATCCCTCGCATGGAACCGGCTGTCGACGAACTGCCGCCCGGATTCGATGTCGCGACCGATTCGGGTGAGTCTGCACCAAGGAATCCGGCGGATGGTTTCAGTCATTCCCAGGGTGTTCGTGCCAAAGACGATGACACGGCGGATCGACCACCGCCGGAGTCCGACCGTCACTTAGGTTCGGATCTATTCGGCGCTGCCGTCGAGTCGTTGGCCGAGTCGTTGCGTCCAAGTCGGCAGAACCGATGGATCGCTCCCGGTTCGTTGTGGCTGTTGGTTACCGTGGGCGGCGTCGCGTTGCTGGTGTCGCTAGCGACGGGGAACGGACCTTGGGGCTCGGGCGTCGGCTTGGGGTGCCTGGCGATGCTTGGGTTCTATTGGCGGGCGGTGTCTCGTCGTGACCAGAGCGATCTAAACCGGCTGCTGGATGCCGTGCGCGATCAGTTTCGAGAAAACCAACGACGTTGGGCCAGCCTTCATGCCGAAGCCACGCAGAACACCTCGGTACTGGCACAGATGCCGGAGGGTATTGTTGTCGTCGGTCGCAATCAGGAGGTGCTGGTGCTCAATCCGGCAGCATGCTCGTTCCTGGGATTGCGGGATGGCGATCAGGTGCGTGGCAAACGACTCGGTGATTGGATTCGACTGCCAGAGTTGATCGAAGCGATTGATCGGCTGGCCAAAGACGGACGGGGAAGCGAGTTTCGCCTAGAAGTGAACGCTGCGAACCGAATCAGACCGCTGCGTTTTGTGGTTGGGCAGGCCGACACCGGTGTGGAAAAGAACGTGCTCGTGACGATTCATGATGAGACCAGCATTCGGCGAATTGATGAGATGCGTCGACAATTCGTGTCGAATGTTTCGCATGAACTGAAAACACCGCTGGCTGCCATCAAGGGTTATGCCGAGACGGTCGAATTGGCGATCGAGGATGACCCGGAGGCGGCCACTCGATTCATGGGGCAGATCAAAGGGCAGTGCCTTCGGTTAGAGCAGTTGGTTCAGGACATGATGCAGTTGGCGCGGGCGCAGGAGGGACGCGGTCGATTGCAGCTGATGTCGCTGTCGTTGGAGGAGATTGTTAGCGAATCGTTTCGATCGAAATCACCGATAGCCGAAGCGAATGAGATAACGCTTAGTTTGCGAGAGTTTGACGATGTGATCGTGGTTGCAGATGCGGAGGCCATGCTGACGATCACGAATAATCTGATTGGAAACGCCATTCGCTACACGCCCAGCGGAGGACAGGTGGAGGTGTTTTTTGGCGTGATGAGAGAGAAGGGTTTTGGTTGCTTACGCGTACGGGACAACGGCATCGGCATTGCGGCGGAGGATCAGTCGCGTGTGTTTGAACGCTTCTATCGGGTCGCCAAAAACCGAGAGTCGCATGCGGGGAGCACGGGACTGGGGCTTTCCATTGTGAAGAATTTGACGCTGGCCCAGGGGGGACAGGTACGGCTGTCCAGCAAGCCGGGCCAGGGCTCGTTGTTCGAGATTCGACTGCCTTTGGACGACACTTCCGCATCTTTTCGCCGTTCAGCTTCGTCATAGCTTCACAGAAGCTTCATTGCTTACCGGCTATCGAGGGGTCGAGGACCGGGGGAATTGAGCCATAATGCCCGCAGATTCCTGTAACATCGCTTGCCCAGTTGTTCGAGGCGTGTTTGGATGGTGTCAGAGCTCTTGGTTCAACCAGCAACGGGGAATGAGTCCTCCATGTCGAAGGTGAAGGTCCTAGTTGTCGAGGATTATCAGCCCCTAGCTGAGACGCTTGAGTATCAGCTTCAGCGAGCGGGCTACGAGGTTTATCGCGCGGCCGATGGCCAAGACGCATTGAACCAAGCTCGACTAGTGCTTCCCGACGTCGTGTTTCTGGATGTCGATCTGCCGGTCATGAACGGCATTGACGTTTGCAAGGCGCTGAAGGCGGAGCCGACAACGAAGTCGACGTTGGTGTTGATGCTAAGTGCGCTGGGTGAAGAGTCAGACCAAGTCGTTGGGTTTGCTGTGGGCGCGGACGACTATGTCATCAAGCCGGTCGAAAGCTACAAGGTCTTATTGCAGCGTCTGAAAGCTTTGTTGCGGCGTCGTGAGCCGGCGTCGGACGACCGCGAGAGCACGTCTCACAAGGGCGTCACAGTTGATCGCCGTCGCTTCATCGCCACGGTGGGTGACCGTCGATTGAAACTGACCAAGAGCGAGTTTCGCTTGTTGGACACGCTGATTCGTCAGCCGGGACGTGCGTTCAGTCGCAGCGAACTGGTCGATGCCGCCCTGGGTGAGGACACGCTGGTGTTGGAACGTACCATCGATGTTCACGTTCGTGCGCTTCGCAAGAAGATGGACGAGACCGCCGATTTGATCGAAACGGTGCGTGGCGTTGGCTACCGCTTTCAGGAATAAGTCGGTCCACGGAATCGGAATTGCTGATCCGACTGCACCTGGTGGAACGATAAGGGAATCATTCGGCAGAATCATTCTCCACACCAGGCACTGCGATGAGCGACGAAGCGTTGACCCCGGAAGAGCTGGTTCTGAGGATGGACGCGGACGAGTTGCTGGAGTTGTTGGAAGAGCTTGGATTTAGCCCCACCACTGAATCGGCACATGCCATTCAGACCCTGGTCGCGGAGATGGGCAGTCTAGAAGCCGCCATCGTCGCTCTGACCGACGATCAGGTCAGTCGACGGGCCGCTTAGCGTTGGCAATGGGCATGACGCGCTGACGGGGACTCTGTTGCGTGATGGTTGTCCCAGTGCGACGCGTCAGCGAGGGATTCGGCGGTAGCGATAGCGTGTGATGAGTGGTGATCTCACTGGTGCTCAGATCACTCGCTCACGCTTTTTGAAGTTGCGAACTTCGTTATCCGGTAACGGTTTGCTTCGCTAATCACGGCAAGCTGGAAGACACTCTCCCTCTGGGAGAGTGGACCTTCAACGGCTGGAGAGGGTCTTGCTTGATCGCTCCCCGGCCGAGGCACCGACGCGCAGCGTTGGTCTGCGTCCGAGCCTCCCGCAAGCGGGAGGGTGTCTCAAGGAAGCGCGAGTCCCAAATTCGGCAGCGAGGGGGCTCGTCGAAGCGTCACCTGTGCTTAGCTGCAGCCCATGCTGTTGCCGCAGTTATGGCAGAGATAGCAGTTGCCGTTTCGCACCGTGATCGTTCCGCAGTTGTCGCAGGTTGGAGCATCCGATTGGAATCGCGAGAACTGATCAGAGCGACCATTGACCGAGTCATTGCCCGAGGCAGGGGGCAGCGATTCACTCACAGGTTTCCCGTTTCCGTTGGCCTTTGGCTTGGCATCGACAAAGTTTGCCAGCAAGGTGGCACGTTCGGCCAATGCGACCGCTGCGCCGGCATCTGATTTCAACGTGTCCATGACGGGGCTGGACGTTGGCGACGTCGCGACCGGTCCGTTGCCAGGCGATCCACCGGGATTGACGCTTCCCTTCGGTGTCGCGTTCTGCTCACCACTCATGAAGGTCAGGCCCAACCAACGCGCGATGTAGTCGACCACGCTCTTGGCGATTCGGATGTCCTTGTTCGACGTGTGACCCATGGGTTCGAACCGCGTGTGGCTGAATTTGTTGACCATCACATCCAACGGAACGCCATATTGCAGCGCGATCGACAAGGCGGTGCCGAAGCTGTCCATGATGCCGCCGATGGTCGAACCTTCTTTGGCCATCGTGATGAAGATTTCACCCGGTCGACCATCGGGGTAAAGTCCGACGCATAGGTAACCTTCGTGTCCTGCGATACTGAACTTGTGCGTCAAGCTTTGACGCGTGTCCGGTAGTCGTTCACGGCGTGGTTTGTAAACCACTTTCTCAATTGTCTTGGTGACAACCGACGAGCCCGATTCTGCATCTTCGCCCTCGTCTTGCGCCGTATTCAAGGGCTGCGACTGCTTGCTGCCGTCACGGTAGATCGCAATCGCCTTCAGTCCCAGTTCCCAGCCCCAGAAGTAGGCGTCAGCGATGTCTTGTGGTGTGACATCGTTGGGCATATTCACTGTCTTGCTGATCGCACCCGACAAGAACGGCTG
>JBCCUO010000063.1:0-9829 GCA_039196805.1 Planctomycetota bacterium
GGACCGCGAGGTTAATGCATCCGAAACGCGAAGCGGCGATGTTCGTGTGCTGCCACTTTGGATCGCGTCAAGATCGGTTCTGTGATCACAGAACCGACGGTATCCTTCCCGGCCATGCACCTGCTTCTCCCATTGCTGGCCAGCGTTCTCTTTGTCTGCGCACTCATCTTCGCCCAAAGAGCAGGCCAGGCAGTTCCGGGCCGTCCAAGAATTGGTCCCGTCACGACTCTGTTCTTTGCGAACCAATGCAGCGCCGTTGTCTTTAGTCTCTTGTGGTGTTTCGGCGGAACGCTTCAGCCCGCCAGTCAGCTGTATCAGCCGGCAATCGTGGCAGCCCTTTACATTCTGGGGCTGGTCTTCACGTTGATGGCGGTCGAGGTGGGTGATGTCTCGATCGCCGCCCCTTTGTTTGGGGTGAAGGTCGTCTTCGTCGCCGTCATCTTGACCCTAACGGGACTTCAGACGCTGCCGGCGGAAGTCTGGTACGCGGCCGTGCTAGCGGCAATCGGGATTGGACTCATTCAGTGGACCGGTCGCGGCCAGCCGCGTCGCATCCTTCTGACCATTGCGGCTGCCTTATCCGCTGCGCTTTGCTACGCGACGTTTGATGTTTTGGTCCAACGCTGGGCACCCGCCTGGGGTGCCGGTCGTTTTCTGCCCATCATGTTCTGGATGGTTGGGATCGTTTCGCTGGTCCTTTGGCCATGGGTCCAACTGGATCCACTCAGGCAGCCGAGCCAACGTAACCCGTTGCTGGCCAGTTCACTGTTGCTGGCGCTGCAGGCGGTTTGCATTGTCGTCACACTGTCCGTGTTTGGTGACGCCGCCAGGGTCAATGTGGTTTATGCCTTGCGCGGGCTTTGGGGCGTCGCACTGGCCTGGGTCGCGGCGCGGATCTGGGGTGGCAACGAAGCGTTCCTGGGTCGTCGGGTTTTGGCGATGCGATTTGTCGGTGCCTGCCTGCTGACCGTCGCTGTCGCCATCGTGACACTTTCAAGAGACTAAGTTGTGAAATCGATGATTGTCGCCGGCCAACTGCTGCTCAATGACGATGCGAATGCTGGCTGCGCAATCCTGAGGCCCGGATTCATTCGGATAAGGCAGGGGCGGATCGAAGAAACCGTCATCGGACAGATCCCCGACACTGCAGATGTGGGCAGTCCCGATGTGGTCATCAGACCAGGATGGGTCGACACTCATCTGCACCTGCCGCAATTCGACATGATTGGTGCCCACGGGCTTCCACTCTTGCAGTGGTTGGAACGATTTACCTTCCCCGCCGAACTTAAGTGGAACGACGCCACCCACGCGCAAGCAATGACGGACCGCGTCATCGACCAATGCTTCGCCCATGGGACCACGGCGATCTGTGCGTACGCGACGGTTCATCACGAAGCAGCTCTGGCCGCGCTGCGGCAAGCGACGTTGCGAGGGATGCGGGGTGTGATCGGCCAAGTCCTGATGGATCGCTCCGCCCCCGAAGAACTGCTCAGTCGTGTCGACACCTTGATCCAGCAGGCCGACACACTGCTGAACCATTACCCGCCCGATCGCAGGATGGCTGCGGCCGTCACGCCGCGGTTTGCAATCTCCTGTACCGAAGAACTGCTTTGTGAAGCCGGAAAGTTGGCGGACAGGCATCAAGCGATCATCCAAACCCACCTGTCTGAGACGCGTGCGGAATGTGAGCTGGTGCAGCAACTTTTTGATGGTCAGAACTATGTCGACGTGTATCGATCCGCCGGTTTGTTGACTCCCCGATCAATCCTCGGGCATGGCATCCACCTGTCCGAGTCCGACTGTTCCAAACTGGCAGACTCCGGTTCCATGATCGCGCATTGCCCGACAGCCAATTCGTTCCTTCGATCCGGAACGATGAATCGGTCCCGACTGTTGGACCGAGGCGTCGCGGTCACTCTGGGAAGCGACATCGGGGCGGGTTACGAGCGATCAATGGTCAGGACCGCCCGCGCGATGATCGAAGCAGCCGCACTCTTGGGACAGGGCTGGCCGTCAGCGGCGGAGGCCTGGTGGCAGATCGCTTTTGGAAACGCCAAAGCGATGGGCTGGCAAGACTGGAAACGCCTGCAGGAGGGAGCCCCTGCAGACCTAGTCATCATTCGGCCACCGACCAGTTGGCGACGACTTGATGTCGACCTGCTGGGCTACCTGATGTTCGCCTGGGACGACCGCTGGATTGATTCAACGTATTGCAGCGGAAAACGGGTCTATCCGTTTGGCTAACCGAGGAAGCGTTGGTCAGACTGCGGGAACCGCGTCGTCGCCCATTTCGGGGGCGGCTGTTTCGTCGGCTGATCGGTCCCAGAACGATACGGCGAACAGGAACATCACCATCACGGCGAACGCCGCGGGTGCGTACCAGAACTTGGAGAAGTCAATCTGGCCGTCGGTCGAGCATTGCTGAGTCCACCATCCAAACGCCTGGGCACCAATACCAAGTCCCAGGCCTTGCGTCAGCATCACGATCAATGATTGAGCTTGGCCGCGGATCTCAGGCTTCGCCTTCTTGTCGGTATAGATCATGCCGGTCACAAAGAAGAAGTCGTAGCAAATGCCGTGCAGCAGGATGCCAATGAACACGGGCAATGTCAGCAACACGCCTTCGTTCCCAAACGCGAATCCCCACAGGCCGTAGCGGAGTCCCCAAGCCAGCATGCCGATGATCAGCATGTTTTTCGCGCCCAGTCGAGCGAAGCACAGCGGCATGATCAGCATGAAGAAGATCTCGCTCATCTGCCCAGTGCTCATGGCACCCGTGTTGGATCCGAATAGTGTCACGTCCATCTCCTGGACGAATCCATAGCCCTTGGCGTAGTAGCCAGCGAGTGGAATGCAGATCAAGAACGACGCAAACGCAAACACCAAGAACGCTTTGTCCTTCAGCATCGCCCAGGCTTCGATGCCAAAGATCTTGCCGATTGAAATCGGCTCACCCTTGGCTGGCGGCTGCGTCTTGGGAAGGGTCAGGCAGTAGATCCCAAGAATTCCGGACGCCACGGCGGCGACATGAAACATGTGGGCGGAGTTGTCCGAGAATCCGACTGCGTCTCCAGTCGCTTGACGACCGATCCACATCGCCCAATTACCAACGATCCAGCCAACGGTTCCGGCGACGCGAACAACCGGAAATTCCTTTTCGCCGTTGGCCAGGTGCTTGAACGACAGGCTTGCCGTCAGCCCCAGCGTCGGCATGAAGCAAAGCATGTAGCCAAGGAGGCAGAGGATCATGGGGTGGGTGAACTGCGCCAGCACACTGTCGGGTGCACCGGCGGATGCCAGGGATGGTGTGAACCAAAGCAGGACCGCGCCGACCACGTTGAGAATCGCCAGCACCCACTCGGTGTTCATCAAACGGTCGGCGATCAAACCGAGCGAAAGCGGAGCGAGGATGGCGGCCAGCGGAGCGACCGTGTAGGCCGCCGCGTCGAATGATCCGCCATTGCCCGCCTGAGTCATCCCGTTTTCGTCCAGGAAACCGAACATCGACACATACCAGGCCCCCCAGATGAAGAACTGGATGAACATCATCACGGCGAGGCGAATGATCAGCAGAGGCGACGACTTGGTGATTTCAGACATGCAATCGGATCCAGTGGTGAACAACAGACCCAAAAATTAGAGCGGCTTGCCACCAACTCAACAACCAAGAACAAGCAGCCTGCTCACCGGCGCGCTTGTCTCGTTGGAAGCCAAGATTGCAGGCTAGATGCGATCCCCACCCCCGCGAACGTTCCCCGCTGGTCTTGCACCTGGCCCCCGGGGCAAGACCAGCGGGGAATATCGACTTCAGACTGCGTCCGGGCTAAGTGGGCAGCCTACATCCGCTTCGATGTCAGGCCGTCCAGTACAATGTCAGACTAAGCCAAAGACGATGTCGGGCAGCGATGCTCGAAACCTTCCTCAGATTGGGCGCTTGTGCATCGGATTCCGACGCGGCAAGCCATTGCCCCGCCTCTGCTTGCTCCGTCCCGAGTTGCCCTTCATGACATCCCGTTTCCACCCGCGACGACTCCTCTCGGCCCTGATCATCGTCGCCTCTTGCTCGCTTGGCGGACAGCCAATTACCGACGCTGCCGAGGCATCACCTCCGCCCAACGTCGTCTTCATTCTGGCGGATGACTTGGGCTATCGAGAGCTCGGCTGTTACGGACAGCAGCTGATCCGAACGCCACGTCTGGATCGGCTCGCTCGACAAGGCGTACGCCTGACTCAGCACTACTGCGGCAACGCGGTTTGCGCGCCCTCGCGTTGTGTCCTGATGACCGGAAAACACCCCGGCCACGCATACATCCGAGGCAACTTGTCGACGCCTCCGGAAGGTCAATGGCCGATCCCCGATTCTGAAGTGACTCTGGCGGAACTGTTTCAGGAGGCAGGCTATGTCACCGGAGCTTTTGGGAAGTGGGGCTTGGGCGGACCAGGATCGGCCGGTGACCCAGTCAAACAAGGCGTGGACCGTTTCTTTGGTTACAACTGCCAAGCGAAAGCCCACACGTACTATCCCGAGTACCTATGGGACAACGATCAAAAACTCTTCTTGACCAATGACCCTCCGGTCCCCGGGCACGCGGGATTAGCAAAGGATGCCGACCCAGCTGATCCGGCAAGTTACGCACGGTTTCAAGGCACCGATTACGCGCCGGATCGAATCAACCAACAAGCCTTGCAGTTCATTCGTGACCACCAAGACGAACCGTTCTTTCTGTACTACCCAACGATCATCCCTCACGTCGCACTTCACGTCCCGGACGAAGAGGTCGCCGTCTACCGTGATCTAGGATGGGACGACCCGCCTTTCACGAAAGCCAAGGGATTCGGGTACACACCCCATTTCACGCCTCGCGCCGCGTACGCGGGCATGATCAGCCGAATGGATCGCTACGTCGGACGGGTCTTGGATCTGCTGGACGAGTTGAAGCTCAGCGACAACACGATCGTGGTCTTCAGCAGCGACAACGGAACGACGCATCTGGGCGAAGAAGTGGACTACACATTCTTCAAAAGCGTCGGCGAACTACGAGGCTTGAAGGGTTCCCTATACGAAGGCGGCATTCGCGTTCCCACGCTGGTTCGCTGGCCAGGCAAGATCGCCCCAGGTACCACGAATGGCTACATCAGCGGCTTCGAGGATTGGTTGCCAACCTTGCTGGACGTGGTCGGCAAATCGGATCTCTTGCCCCCCGACGTGGATGGACGCAGCCTCGTGCCAACCTTGACTGGAAACCCTCAGACTCCGAGGGATTTTCTGTATCGAGAGTTTCCCAGCTACGGTGGCCAGCAATCGGTGCGGGTCGGCGACTGGAAGGCGGTCCGGCAAAGAATGAGTCGTGGCAACCTACATGTTGAGCTCTACAATTTGGCCAGCGACGTGGGCGAGTCGACCGATCTTGCGACCGAAAACCCCGCGATCGTCGACCGATTGACCCAGTTAATGGAAACGCAGCATGTCGCTTCGGAGCGATTCCCGTTGATCCCGATCGACATGCCTGTCAAAAAGAAGCGGTAGTCGAAGATTTCTCCCACTGAATCGGTTCTCACTGATGAAACGAGTGTTACTTTGCCTTTTTGTCGTCCCAATCCTGTGGGGCGCGGCTCAGCTGCGTGGAGAGCCTGCGTCGCCAGCGGTCTCGGTCCCGGCGATCGGCCAAGTGGTTGGCGACTTTACGCTCAAGACCAACTACGGCCGCGAGTGGACACTGTCCGAGTCATCGGACAAGTCCGTCATCGCAATCGTCTTCTTGGGAACCGAATGTCCGCTTGCGAAACTCTACGGACCTCGTCTGCAACAGCTGCAAGACGAATTCGAAGATCGCGGCGTGCAGTTTGTCGGGATCAACTCCAACAGCCAAGATTCTCTGACGGAGTTGACCGGCTATGTTCAGCGGCATCAAATCAAATTCCCGATGCTAAAGGATATTGGCAATGTCGTCGCCGACGCGATGGACGCCAGGCGGACGCCCGAGGCGTTTGTATTGGATCAAGATCGCAAGATCCGTTATCACGGACGGATCGATGACCAATACGGCGTCGGATACTCACGCGACAAAGTGGTTCACGGAGAACTCTCCGACGCGATCGAAGATCTGTTGGCGGGCCGAGAGGTCGCCAAGCCGCAATCGAAGCCGATCGGCTGTCACATTGGTCGCGTCAAGAAAAACGCAGTCTCGGGAAGTGTCACGTACACGCGCGATGTGGCCCCGATTCTCAATGCCCGCTGCGTCAGCTGTCATCGCGAGGGTGAGATCGCTCCCTTCACTCTGACCTCGTACGACGACATCCTGGGGTGGGAAGACACGATCATGGAGGTGATTGACGACGGGCGGATGCCACCTTGGTCGGCCAACCCTGCCCACGGTCGTTTCGCCAACGATGCAAGACTGACCCAACAGGAAAAGGACACGGTCTTTGCCTGGATCGACGGCGGGATGCCAAAAGGCGACCTAGCGGATTTGCCGGCGCCGCCCGAGTTCACCGACGGTTGGCAAATACCAAAGCCGGATCAAGTCCTCACGATGCGAGACGATCCTTTCCAGGTTCCCGCGGAAGGTGTCGTCGACTACCAACGCTTCATCGTCGATCCCGGCTGGGAGACTGACAAATACATCGTGGCCGCAGAGGCGCGACCTGAAAATCGAAGCGTTGTGCACCACATCGTCGTCTACGTTCTGGAACCCGGTGCACGACGAACCGATCTCCGTAAGGTCTTGGCCGCTTACGCACCCGGCAGTCCGCCATTGGTCTTGCCCGAAGGTGTGGCGATGAAGATTCGTGCTGGCAGCAAGTTGCTATTTGAAATGCACTACACGCCCAACGGGACCGCCTGCACGGACTTGAGCTACGCCGGAGTGTCCTTCACCGATGCCGACTCGGTCGAGCGAGAGATGCAAGGGCAAGTGGCGATCAACCACCGCTTTCGTATCCCACCTCAGGCAAAACAGCATGAGGTGATCGCGCACTATGGAAGTCGGCGCGATCAGTTGCTGATTAGCATGTCGCCGCACATGCATCTACGCGGCAGCGCGTTCCGTTACGAGGCCCGTTACCCGGACGGCGACACAGAGATTCTATTGGACGTGCCCCAGTACGATTTCAACTGGCAATTGAAGTACGTCCTGGAGACACCCAAGTTGTTGCCCAAAGGCACGGTGGTGACCTGCACCGCCACCTACGACAACTCGCCCGAGAATCTCACGAACCCAGATCCGACGCGAACCGTTTCGTGGGGCGATCAAAGCTGGGACGAAATGATGATCGGCTTCATGGAATTCATCCCACCGAAATCGTAGCGATCGCCAAAATCGACAGACCACTTCGTGGTCCCGAGCCCGCTTCGCACGTCGATCAAACGGCGAACTCGTAGCGGAACTCGCCAAGAGTTTCGGGGGCTACATTGTCGACAGTTCATTCTGCCGTGAGCCGCGCCGCACCTTCGAAAGCCTCCGAGGCGACCCTGCGGCTTCCATTAACAACGCTGGGCATCACCCGCGCAGCGAGTCAGCCGAGCAATCGCCGACCGCCGCGCTGGGCTACTTGCCCCGTCTGCTTGCTCAGCGGACGATGACGCGACCAAACTTGGTGATCACAACCTCGACGCAGTGACCACAGCAGGGCCACTTGTACGTCAGGATCTTGCGTCCCAAGAAACCTCGCTTGCACCCGACGTAACAAGGGGCTTCGCACGCACACTCGGCGGGCACACACACCTTGACCGGGTACTTGCAGCAAGTCACCGGATCCACAACACACAGATCAACGGTGACCGGTGGTGGCGGGCAGGGCTCGCAGCAAACAGGCTCGGGCGCGCAGCAATCGCCAGCCGAAGCGGTCGACGCAAATGCCATGCTCAGAGCGGCGACGCACAGCATCGCCATTACCAATCGCTTCACGCTATTCATGTTTGACTCTCCAAAAAGGGGGGATGGAAGCGTTCGCGGAAGCTTGCCATAGATTCCCAGTCAACGCAATCGCCTGAAGTTACGCGACCAGAAAAGTCCGCGTTTTCTAACTTCCCAGTCAGGCTGTACGGATTTTGCGTCCTGCAACTGACGTGCCAGGTGACGCGTTGATTGGCGGAGTCACCGATCCGTTCATTCGCTTTACGTTCGATTGGTCGCCTGCCACACTTCTGTAAGGACAGCAGCTGGCCCGCGGACGCCACTGAAGGTACGAACCGCCAACCGGCTGGACACGCGACGGACCTCCTACATTGACCTTTCTGAATGCCACCTTGATGCTCGGGATCGCCGCGGCGGCCCTGCCCGTGATCCTCCATTTGATGGGTCGCAAAGAGCCGAAGAAGGTTGTGTTTCCGGCGGTTCGATTTCTTTCACGAAGGATCGAGACACAGCGCAGCCGATTGAGGATTCGTCGATGGTGGCTGCTGGCGCTGCGCGTGTTGGCACTGTGTGCGTTGGCGATCGGATTGGCAGGCCCGATCATCGATCGTTCGGTCTCGGTCGCATGGTTGTCGATTGCTATCCTTTGCTCGGTTGCCATCGGGTTGCTGGTGATGGCTGGCCTAGCGGTGACGCGAGCGATGTCTCGGTCCACGATCGGGGGCCTATTGGCCACAGCTTCATTGGTCTTTGTGGGGGCGTTCGCGTGGGCGGGATACACGCTGGCCGTTTCTCCAACGGCATTGGCCAACGCTTCCGCGCCAGTTGCGGTGGTGTTCGTCATCGATAACGCCCCCACTGCAGCCTGGCAGAACACCGAAGGCGTCTCGCGTCTGGACCGAATGAAGCAAGCGGCCAACGCGATCATCTCGGGGCTGGCCGAGACCAGTCGAATCGGGATCGTGGACCGCTCGGGTACACCGGCTGCCTTTTCACTCGACCGAAGCGGTGCGATCTCAAGGCTGAGCGGCCTGGGCATCCGTCAGGCTCCCGTCCCGCTGGCGCCTCGATTGGAGGCGGCGATTCGCCTGGCCTCCGTCAGTGAACTGAGCGTCCGACGTGTGATCGTGCTGACGGACTTGGCGCGGGCCAGTTGGTCCGGCGACCTTGCCAGCGAGTCTTTGCTGACGACCCGGAAACTTGACAGCCGCAACGATTCTGGGTCGATCCCGATCACGGTCTTCGATATTGGCCCGCCCCAGTCGACCAATCGCCGACTGCACGCGGTGCAGTACTTTGATTCGACGCCGCCCAAAGGAACGCCGGTGCCAATCAGCGTTTCGATCAGCCACACCGGCGCCCCGCCTACCGAGCCGGAAGAAGTCACCGCCGAACTTCGCGTCTACAAGTCTGATCCCTCCAAGCCGGTGATCCGCAACGGAGAGATTGTTCGACCGGAGGCGATGGCCAAAGATCGCACCAGCGCGAAAGTCTCGCCCGACGGCGAATCCGAAGTCACGCTAACGATTCCATCCCTTTCGCTGGGTTCACACCACGCGGAAATCCGGCTGATTGGCAAGGATGCATTTCCACTAGATGACGCGACCTACATGACGCTGCAGGTCTTGCCGCCTTCCCACGGGTTGATCGTGACCGACCGCCCGGAGGACGGATACTACCTGCAACTGGCCATTGCCGTACCGTTTGCCATTGATGATCCAGACGCCGAGTATCAGATGCAACTCGTGTCGTCCGAGGACTTCTCGGCCGCCGAGCTTGGTGAGTTTGACGTCGTGGTGCTATTGGACCCACCAAGCGGTCTGGTGGCGGATCCGCGACTGGACCGTTTTGTCAGGGAGGGCGGAACAGCCGTCGTCTTCCTGGGGCCGTCCATTGAAGCGGATTCGATTCAGCTGCCACTGATGCCAACGCTTCGGCGTCGCTGGCGAGTCGCCGATCCCGGCACCTTTTAC
>JBCCUO010000064.1:0-9823 GCA_039196805.1 Planctomycetota bacterium
CCTTGCCGCCGATCAGTGTGTCATTGCCTTCGCCACCACGAAGAACGTCGACACCATCGCCACCGATGAGCAAGTCGTTTCCTTCGCCTCCATCCAAGTCCAACTCAATCAATCCGTCCAGTCCGACGCTACCAGCGATGACGTCATCACCACCTTGGCCATTGACGTCCAAGTCTTCGACCGTGCCGATGTCCAATTGGAACAGTCCCAAGTTGTTGCGTTGGAACCGGACGCGGTCGCCGTTGGCGTCGATCGAGAAGTCATCGCCAGCGGCGTCGGCTCCGTTGACCTGGACGGTGTCGTCACCTTCACCCCCTTCCATCAGGTCACTGCCGTCGCCGTTGTTCCAGACCAGCAGGTCGTTGCCGTCTTCACCCAGCTTGATGTCGTTGCCCTTGCCGCCGATCAGTGTGTCATTGCCTTCGCCACCACGAAGAACGTCGACACCATCGCCACCGATGAGCAAGTCGTTGCCTTCGCCTCCGTCCAAGTCCAGATCAATCAATCCGGCCAGTCCAACGCTGCCGGCAATGACGTCGTCACCACCTTGACCATTGACGTCCAAGTCTTCGACGGTGCCGATGTCCAATTGGAACAGTCCCAAGTTGTTGCGTTGGAACCGGACGCGGTCGCCGTTGGCGTCGATCGAGAAGTCATCGCCCGCGGCGTCGGCTCCGTTGACCTGGACGGTGTCGTCACCTTCACCACCTTCCATCAAATCGCTTCCGTCGCCGTTGTTCCAGACCAGCAGGTCGTTGCCAGCTTGACCTTGGATGCGATCATTGCCTCGGTCACCGATCAGGGTGTCGTTTCCGGAGCCGCCGAAGATTTGATCTTCGCCGTCGCCCCCTCGGATGAAGTCGTTTCCACCGCCGCCGAGCAGAAAGTCAGCATTTGACCCTCCGACCAAGATGTCGTCGCCGTCGCCCCCAACCAAGATGGCACTGGGTAATTCGCCCTCGGACTCGTCCAGCGTGATCTCGTCGTTTCCGCCAAGTCCCAGAGCAATGATTTGGTAGGTGTTTTCGACGGTGGCGGTCGCACCGGCAATCTCGACTTCGCCGTCATTGATCAGGATCGCGCCTTCGGAGTTGCGGCTGACTTCGATTTGGTTGTCTTCAGCATCGCCGACAATGGATAGGATGCCGCCGCTTAGCGCAGCCGTCACGGCAAGCACGCGACGGTGCTCGAGCGGTTCGATCCGAATGGATCGTTTTAGACGTTCCCGTCGGCGAGCGACCGTACTTCGACTGCGTGACTTGGCATTGGCGGCAAATAGACGTTTCATGATCATCGTGCTCCGGAGACCGGTTTGCCCGAGCGGGCGTTCAGTTAGACGGGGGCGTTCAGGGGGACAGCGACCTGAAGAGCCGCAACGCCTTCCTTTTCTGAGGTTTTGCCGAAACCTAATGGCAAATCCGAACTTTTCTGTCCGGCAATATCAGCGGTCAGATGCGCAGCAATCAGCTAGACTCACAGAGGTCTGGTTCCCGCTTTCTGCGCCGGACGTCTCTCACTCGTTGGCATCACAAGGTCAGATTCCGTGTCCGATGACACTGACTTTCAAACCAGTCCGACGCTGCTGGCTCGTCTCCAGTCCCAGTCGGATGACCACTCGGCATGGTTGAGATTCGAGGAGCGATATTCGCCGATGATTTCCGCTTGGTGTCGACGATGGGGTGTTCAATCCTCGGATGCCGATGACCTCTGCCAAGACGTGCTGATGGCCCTTTGCAAACAGATGTCGTCGTTTGAGTACGACGCCAGTCTTAGCTTTCGAGGGTTCTTGCGAACGATCGCCCGTCGCGCCTGGTGCGACCTGTTGAGCCAGCGAAATCGTCAGGCCGTCGCGACCGGGGAAACGGCCGTCTTGGAGTTGATCCAGAGTCAAGGCGATGGAGACGAGTTCGCCGAGCAACTGGAAGCGGAATGGCGAAAAGAACTCTTGGAACAGGCCATGCAACGTGTGCGTCAACGAGTCAAGCCGCACACCTGGCAAGCCTTCGAACTCTTGACACGAGACGGGCGGTCGGGTGCCGAGGTGGCGGCAACGCTGGACATGAAGATCGGAGCGGTTTGGGTTGCCAAGAGCAAAATCAAGAAGATGCTGCAGGATGAAGTGGCAGCTCTGGAGGCCGCTGAACGACTGCCACCGATCGATCCATGACCGATTGTCCCACCGACGACCGGCTGAGGGGGCTGTTGGACGAATCAGACGAATCCGGCGAAGAGCAGCTGATCGATCACCTGGGCCAATGCGAGGTTTGTCGTGAAAGGTTGCAGCGGCTCAGCTTCGACGGTGATCCCCGCGATGGCGTCGACACGCTGCTTGCCGATGATGAGATCGCTTGGCCTGAGTCTCATGCGTTGTTCTCGGCAGACGATTTGGCCCCCACTGAGTTGGCGGCCCGGACCCGCTGGGAGCTTGATCGATCGCACTCCGAAAGCAACGGCAAGAAGTTGGGATCGGACCACTGGGAAACGCAAGCGGATTCGTCACGCGACCGTTTCGGCGACTACGACCTGCTGCGTCAGGTGGGTGCTGGTGGGATGGGGGTCGTTTACAAAGCGCGTCAGAAGAGCGCGAACCGCACGGTTGCCGTCAAGCTGATTCGCCCCGATCAACTGGCCATGTTGCCAGCCGATCGTAGACAGGTTTGGAAAGACCGCTTCCGCGGTGAAGCTCAAGCAGCAGCCAGGTTGGATCACGAGAATGTCGTGACCATCTATGACGTCGGAGAAGTCGAGGGGACGCTCTACTACTCGATGCAGTTCATCGACGGTCGCAGTCTCTCCGCGATCGTTCGCGAGAGCCCCATCGAAAACCAGCGTGTCGCGGCGTTGATCGCAAAGGTTGCCCAGGCGGTGGACCATGCGCATCAACAAGGCGTGCTGCACCGAGACATCAAGCCACAAAACATCTTGGTCCGCGAAACATCGCGAACGAATCTGGCATCTGGGTCCACATTGGCGGCGCGCGAAGAGCGGGATCGGAGCAATCGCGGAGTGGACCGACCGTATGTCGCCGACTTTGGACTCGCAAAGACGTTGGATGAAGGAGTCGCGGGATCGACGCACACCGGCGAGGTCATGGGTTCGCCGTCGTTCATGTCTCCCGAGCAAGCCAAAGACGCCTCGCGTTGCACGACCGCCAGTGACGTCTACAGCCTGGGCGCGACGCTGTATTACGCCTTGACCGGTCGCGCGCCGTTTCGTGCTTCCTCCTCGCTGGAAACGCTTCGACAAGTCATTGATGAAGACCCTGTTCCGCCCCGCGAGCTAAACCGCGCGATTGAGCTGGATCTGCAAACGATCACACTCAAGGCGCTCTCCAAAGAGCCTGCGCGGCGATACGCTTCGGCAGCGGACCTTGCCGACGACTTGTACCGCTATCTTGACGGCAAGCCGATTCAGGCTCGTCCGGTCAGCTCACCCGAACGCTTGTTCCGATGGTGCCGGCGAAACCCGGCTGTGGCGGCACTGACCGGCGGCATCGCCGTCCTGCTTACGGTGGTTGCCACCGTTTCGCTGTTGTCATCCATCCAGCTACGAGAGCATGTGCGGCGTGAACGTCAGGCGCGGCTGGAAGCGGAGGAGTACTTCTCCGTCTCGTTGGATGTCATCCACAACATGGTGACCAACTATGCCAGCGAGTCGCTTGAACATGTGCCGCGCATGCAGCAGGCCCGACGAGATTTGCTGAATCGAGCCCTGCGGATGTATACGCGGTTGTCTCGTTCGCGACCCAGCAACCCGCAGCTGCTGGTCGGTTCCGCTCGGACGCGATACCGGATTGCGGTGCTGCACGATTTGTTGGGTGAAGTGGAACAGGCCAAGACCGCCTACTCCGAGGCGATCGAATTGTTCGGCCAGCTTCGGAAAGAACTGCCCGACGACCAGAGACTCCGGCTCTATTGGTCGCAAAGCCACGCGATGCTGGGCGAGACCTTGCGCAAGACCGATCCGGGTGCGGCGCGAAAGCACTTTGATGATGCTTTGGTCGTCCAGCAAGACTTGCACGACCGCTTTCCACACGTCAGCAGCTATGATCGGGAACGCAGCCGAACGCTCAACAATCTGGGGCTGCTGCTGACTGAGACCGGCGAGTTTGGGCTCGCCGAACATCGATTGCTTCAAGCGATCGATTCGTTGCGGACATTGGCCACCGCCGAGCAGCTGGATTCGAAGAAGAGATCCGCCATCCTGGCTGACTTGGGACGCTCTGAGATCAATCTGGGCGTTCTATTGCGCAAGACGGCTGGCCGGTCCTCTGAAGCTCGTGTTTGGTACGAAAGGGCAATCGAGAATCTCAATCGAACCGTTGCACTGGAGCCGGAAAACCGGGATCACCGATTTCGACTGGCGGTGGCGGAGGTGGACTTAGGCAACTTTTTGTTGCTCGAGGTCGCAGATGGCAAGGAACCGGCGCTGCGTCATGCAAGCAGTGCGGCGACCCGGTTCGCGCAGCTAAGTGATGAGTATCCCGGGATTCCGATCTATCGCTACGAATCAGCCAATGCCCGCAACAGTGTGGCGGGGACGTTGGCAATGTTGGGGCGCATGGCCGATTCAATGAGCGAGTTCGAGCGTGCGGCTTCGGCGCTGGAGAAGATCGAAGACGAATTTCCCGAGTATGTCGGCTCCGAGGCAAAGTTTCACAGTCTGCGAGGACGGATCCTTGGCGGGATCGCGTTCCTGAAGTCGCAAGACAATGACTGGAAGTCGGCCGCCGACTTGGTCGCACGCGCCATCGCCAGCCAAGAGACGGCTCTTCAGTTGCAGCCTCTGAACCCAGAGATCTTTCACTTCTTGGGCCAGCACCGCGAATTCCAGGCAACGGTCCTCAAGCAGCTTTCGACGTCCAAATAGCCGCCGCCCGTGGTGAGACTCGCGGAGAGATTTGGCGACGCGTTGACCCTCTCCAACTCTGTCGCGGGGCCAAAACGACTGCTCTCGAAACCTGACTTTGCCGATAACCATGGATGTGCGCCGTGCAGGGATCGTTTGGGCGCTACTCGCGAGGGAAGGTCAGAGATGCCCAACGGCAGCATGATTATCGGGTGGGTGCGTACGGTCATCGCCGTGCTGGCCCCACTGCTTGCCGTGGCGTCTGAGGCGAACGCGCAGATCGTGGTCGGTGACAGCAACGTGGGGTACATCGATTCAGCAGTGCTGGCGAATCAGCTCCGGCTTCGGTTTGATGCCGCCTATTCCAGTCAGTTTGCCGATCGCGCGGAGTTCTTCTACGCGCAATACGGGGTCGCTGGGGCGCCGCAGTTGGAACGGGGACTGGATGGCCATCAGGAACTGTCCGCCTATCTGGAGTGGAAGCCGCTCGAGCACGTATCCTTCTTCACGGAGATCCCTTTTCGCTGGATCGATCCGATCGTCAACGACAACACGGGAGGTCTGTATGACGCCCAGCTGGGAATCAAGGCCCTGCTGTTGGAGAGCGACCGGTCGCTTCTGACAGCGCAGCTCCGCGGCTACTTCCCGACAGGAGACGCTAGCAACGGACTGAGCACCAATCACTACAGTCTTGAGCCGGCGCTACTGGGCCTTTTCAAACGTTCCGACAGACTTACGGTTGAAAGTGAGCTTCGATATTGGATTCCAATCGATGGTTCGACGGCGATACCGGTTGGGGGTGCGACACCGCAGGACTTCAGTGGCGAGGTCCTGAGGTACGGGATCGGTGCGGGTTATCGCTTTCACCAAGGTGACTGCGCGAACGTCTCCGCGGTCACCGAAGTCGTCGGTTGGCACGTGCTTGGAGGACTCCGCAGCGTCGGCGCGCAGAGGGTCTCGGCACGCAACGACGCGATCACCAACTTCAAGGCGGGATTGCGATTCGCGTTGAAACGCTGTGGCCGGCGGTGCCAAGCGCCGAGCAGCCTCTTTGTGGGCTACGGCACTGTCCTGACCGACAGCAACTGGTACAGCGACATCTTGCGGCTTGAGCTTCGCCACACCTTCTGACGGTCGGTCGCGGGAAGTTCGAGATTCTTTTACTTTTTGTGTCCAGCTTCTGGATCGCTGTTCGTCCCGTTCTTGTCATCACCACTGCGGTGTTGGCGAAACCGATGTTCACCACGTGATTCGAAGCGAGTCACAACCCAAGGAGTGATGGAAGATGTCCAAGTTCATGTTCGTATACCGAAACAGCCCCGAGTCGATGTCCGGCGACGTTTCCCCAGAGCAGATGCAGCAAATCATGGCCGCTTGGCAGGCATGGTTCCAGCAGGTTGGCGACAAGTTGGTCGATGGCGGCGATGGCCTGTTGCCCGTGGGCAAGCAGGTGCGTCAGGGCGAAGCGGTCACGGATGGGCCCTTCATCGAGGGCAAAGAGATTGTCGGAGGCTTTTCGATCGTGGATACCGACACAATTGATGACGCGGTCGAAATCGCCAAGACGTGCCCTATTTTCCATGGCGGTGGCTGGGTCGAAGTGCGGCCATTCATGGGCGTGAGTTAGGTCGCGGACGCGATGGATGCACCGTCGAACCAACTGGTCGACCACTACTTCCGCCATGAGTCGGCTCGGCTTGTGGCGGCCTTGACGCGGCGGTTGGGGATTCGCCACATGCCACTTGCCGAAGATGCCGTCCAGACCGCACTGGCGCGAGCGGTCACGTCCTGGAGTCGGACGGGTGTGCCCAGCGAGCCGTCCGGCTGGCTGATGCGCGTCGCCTCGAATCATGCCATCGATGTCTTGCGGCGCGAGGCGAAGCAGTCGTCAACACTCCCCGAGTGTTTCGAACAGTTGGCCGATGGTTCGGCCGATCTGGCAGCTTGGGAAGAACGCGATCTGCAGGACAGCCTGCTGAGGATGATCTTCGTCTGCTGTGATCCAAGTGTGCCTGCCGAATCGCAAACCGCGTTGGCACTAAAGGCACTTTGCGGATTCTCGTACAAAGAGATCGCACGCGCACTGATCTCCACCACCGAGAGTATCGCCAAACGCGTTTCGCGATCGAAGCATCTGTTGCGTCAGCGGGGCACAGACCTGGGCGAGATCAACGCCGACCAGATGGAGTCGCGGCTCCCCGACGTTCGTCGTGTTGTCTATTTGCTATTCAACGAAGGATACAGTTCGACACAACCCGATCGGCTAATCCGAGTCGAGCTGTGTGAAGAGGCCATCCGGCTGGCACTGCTACTGGCCGAGCATCCGCTGACCCAGGGAGCTGTATCGTCCGCTTTTTTGGCCTTGTTGCTATTCCATGCCAGTCGCCTGGATGCCCGCCTGGATAGTAGTGGTGCCATACTGCTGTTCAGCGAGCAAAATGTCAGTCAATGGGACCTGCGGCTATTGAAAGAAGCGTTCCGTTGGTTTGAACGGGCCACGGAGCAACCGGTTGTTTCGCGCTATCATGCCGAAGCGATGATTGCTGCAGAGCATTGCCAAGGGAAGTTAGGCGGCAAGACCGAATGGTCAAGAATCGTTGCCGCTTACGATTTGCTTTGCCGAATCGCGCCCTCATCAATCCACGATATGAATCGAGCGATCGCCGTTGCCCATCATCAAGACGCGGAGGCTGGGTTGCAACTGCTGGAGTCCATCCAGGTTCAAGAGTTGGCCGATCACTACTATCTGTGGCACGCCGCTAGAGGAGAAATGTTGGCAATGTCAGCGCAGCCAGCGATGGCTGAAGCGAGCTACCGGACAGCTTGGGAGCTAGCGCCTACACAAGCCGAAAAAGAACTGATGTGTCGCAAGATTGACGGGCTAGCCGAGTGTGACTCCTGATCCTAGCCGGCCAACATCTGTTTTTGAGCTAGAGCTGCTTGCTTTACCTCCTCGCCAACGAGGAGGTGCAGTTTCTTCACGGCGGAAAGACTTGGTCCTACTTGACTCTGCCTCCGGGCCGTCCGGGAGAGTCGGACGTTTAAGCGGCCGGAGAGGGAGTTCTCCTCCAGAGGGATTTGATACGTTTTGCCCCCTCTCCTCGCTTAGGCTCTGCTCTCCCCGAGGGGCGAGTGAAAGCGGTTCTCTTTGGTTGCCCAACCCAGCCCCCGCAGCGTCTAGCTGGGCTTGTGCTTGCTGTGGCAAGCCTTGCAGTTGGCGGCTTTCTTCAGCATTCCGCCTGCTTCCTTTTTCCCATCGACGGCGGCTTTACCGGCCTTCACCAGCTCGCCGGTCAGCTTCTTCCAGGTGTCGGCTTCGCCACGCGGTGGCTTGTTTTCCGAGAGTGCCACCAGCATCTCGTAGAGTTTCTTGGTGTCCTCTTCCGAGGCGTCGCCGCTGGCAACCTTCTTCAACAGAGTCCCTTTGAAGGCCACCTTCATGATCTGCTTGGTCTTGTACTTCGGCTTCTTGTCATCGTCGTCGGCTGCGCGACTTGTCGTGGCCACCAGCCCCAAAGCCAGCGAGCAGACCAAAGCGATTGCAATTTTCTTCGGCATCAAAAATCTCCCGTGTGTAAAAAATGACAGCGTGATCCCGCCTCCATCGCAACGGTGTAGTTGACCGCGCTGCCTCGTGCCACTGTTTGACACGCAATTCACATTGGAAGGGGAGTTGGTCCCAAGGGCCTGGTAATGCTGCTTTCGCTGCCTCACACTGTCATTGGGACTGTGTTCCTGGCCTAGCGAACACCATCGCATCGCGTCGGGACGATTCTTGCGAGGGCGAATCCTTCCCTCAGCCAAGGTGTGAATGAAGTTCAGGCGTCTAATGTCCACCCGTCGCGGTAGGGTTGTCTCAGCAAGCGATTCGCGTCATCGACGTTGGTGATCTTCATCGCGGCCGCGTCATAGTCGATCGGTTCCCCGGCACGAAGGGCGACGATGCCCAGCAGAGTGATTTCGGTCAGCTTGGCACCGTATTGAAAATGGCTGCTCGCTGGATCGCCACCTTTGATCGCATCGATCCAGTCGCGGTGATGACCGGCGACGCGTTTCAAAGTTGGTTCAGGTTCCTGGAATTGACGACGTCTCACTTCGGGATAGATCTTCGATGCTCCACCAGCGCCCTGGCAAACCAAGATTCCATCGCTCCCTACAAACATGACACCGCGGCGCGGTAGCGAGTCGCCAGGCTTCATCTGGTCGGGTTTTGTAGGATGAAGGCCACCACTGTACCAGTGAACGGTCACGGGACCCCGTGGACCACTCTTGCCGGCAGTCATCGCGTTGTCGAACTCAAAACGACCGACTTCGCCATAGGGCGTCATGTTGGGGTCGGTCTGGCCGGCTGCCTGCATCTCGATCCGCTTTGGCATTCCCAGGTCCAGTGCCCAAGTCGCAGAGTCCAGATCGTGACAACCAAAGTCTCCCATCGCCCCACAGCCGAACGACCAAAAGTCTCTCCATGCCACCGGCGCGTAGGCGGTATGAAATCCAACGGGCTCACGTGGCCCGCACCATAGGTCCCAGTTCAGGCCCTCAGGCGTGACCATCGTTTCGGTAGGTGGATGAATCAACGTTTGATTCCATCGCGTTGCCGGGACCCAGGCGTGGACTTCTTTGACGGTACCGATCGCGCCGGCCCAGATGCGTTCGCAGGTTTGACGGATCGTGTCTTTGGAGTGTCCTTGATTGCCCAGTTGCGTTGCGACGCCCGTGTCGGCTGCGACTTTGGAAACGATGCGTGCTTCGTCAACGCTGTGTGTCAATGGTTTTTCGCAGTAGACATGCTTACCCGCTCGCATCGAGTCGACGGACACCTTAGCGTGCAGGTGATCAGGGGTCGCGCACAGCACCGCATCGATGTCCGTCGTCGTTGACGTCAACATCTGGCGATAGTCGATAAAGGGCCGACAATCGAAGTCGGGAGCACTTGCCTGGTAGTGTTTCTGGATCGCCTCACGCACAACCAGTC
>JBCCUO010000065.1:0-9765 GCA_039196805.1 Planctomycetota bacterium
GAACCGAACGGTGTTTGATGCGGCGGGATCCAGAACCCAGCCCAGCTTCCTGATTCCTTCCTGCAGCAGAGATTCGACCTTCGCCGAATCGGTTGAGCCGGAGAGGGCCGTTTCGACCCGAACCGGAGTCCCGCGGTCGATTCGGACGGCCCCGGAGAAGTCGACCGCCGCGACTTCGTTCAGCACTGATTGCTCTGGGATCGCGATCGCGAAAGCGGTCGTTTCACCATGGCTGCCGGCCGTGCCGCGAAACAGCCCGGTCTTCATTGCCAGCGAATTGTTGCCGCGTCCGTTGGTATCGTACTGCCAAATCACGTGGCCCAGATTGACATCCGCCAGCAGCCTGCCGCTCAGCATCACGTGGTCATCGTCGGTCCAGTACGGTGACGAATGGAACGTTTCGACCTTGTCCGTCAGCAAGATCTGCTTGTCCCCTTCGGGCTTCTGCAAATCGAAGATGTCCAGCACACGCCCCGTCGCGACCGCCAGTCGACTGGCGTCCGGTGAAAACGCAAGTCCGACGACCGCATCACTGGGCAGTGGGATCAAACCAACCTGCTTTCCAGAAGCAGTCACAAAGATTCCCACGCGATCGCGATTTTGGACTGCGAAGAACTTGCCACCCCGACTGAGCGCCGGACGATGCCAACTGTGCACTCCCAACTCCCACACGGTCGCTCGCTTCGCCAAGTCCCACAGATGAATGGTGTTGCCCACTCGGGCAAGCACATGGCGGTCATCCACGATGCGGACGAACCTGACCTTCGGGTAGCTGCCCGGTCCGGTTTCTGGAGTTGGCAGCCACCGCAGTCGCTCGGTGAACTTACCGGCCCTGGTCAGTGACCACAAAATCAACTCGCTGGACGCGCCCCAGCTTCCACTGCTGACCCGACCAACCACCAGACTGGACTGAGGAAAGGTGTCCTCCAGTGCAATCGGCTGTTCCCAACGTGTTGTGGCGGTCGTGCGCCGCGTCTTGGAGTCAAGTAGCACCGCCTGAGTGAATTTCTCTTTATCCCAATAGCCATTCTGCAGCTTCAGCACGGACTTTTGGCCACGAGGATCAACGATCAGTGGGATCATGGAGTCGGCCAACCCCTTGGGCGTGGCAAACTTGATCAGCCGTGCGTCTTGGCGGGATTCAACCACAGTTTCCTGATCGGTTTGCGGCAGACGTGGCCTCGGCATTTCCTGGAAGACCAGTTTGGCCCCAGGTTTCATCGCGACAGCTTCCGAACCACTTCTCCATCGCGGAAGCGAAACGTTGGCGGCCGACTCCTCCTCGGGTGCTCCTGAAACGTCATCGTCTTCCATCACTCCGCCGGCGAAGATGTTGCCTGCCTGCCGTTTCTCTTCCCAAGCTGACACGTAGGCCTGGTCCGACTTGCTCAGCAGACTCAGCGGCGGTCGAACCACGCGGCCATCCGTCTTGCGAAGCGCCACTCGGCCCGCCTCAACACCGATCAGTGTTGCTTCGACCTGGTAGCCACCGGTTTGATCACTCCACGTTCTCGGAGTCTCTGCCCTCAATGTTTCCTCGGGAGAATCCGCCAATGCGCTCGCACCGGCCAGCGTCAAAACCATCCCTATGAACGACCAGCGGAGAATCTTGCCGGGGGAAGTCATCACGTTCATCGGCCCTTTGCCTCAACTAACCAAATCACGATCTGTCGGTCGATCGTCCGACCTGAATCACAACGCAGTGTACTCGATGCGACGGTGGGCATTGGTCACCCACGGCTCCGGTGCGCTGGCAGACCCTCCGTTGTCACGCTTGATCTGTTGGAAGAGTGCCACGACCAGGTCTAGTTCCATGACGCTCTGCGTTGCCTAAGCCTGAGTTCACTTCAGTGGCACCGGGCCCGGTTTTGGCGGCGTCCGCTCGGTTGCGTAGACTCGTTTCGGTGGAGCTTGTTGTTTCCACTTGGCAACGTCCTCCAGCAACTGCTCGACGGCGGTCGATAGCTGGCGGTCATTTCCTGCGGGGATTTCCCCCGGCAGTGGCCAAATGACCGTGTCGGGGACGCACCCCGCCATTTCCATGTCTTCTCCGCTCGTGTTGACGAACCAAGCTCGAAACGGCATTCGCATGGTGCCCACGTCCATGATCGAGACCGCTCCGGTGCTGATGACGCCGCCCGCTGTCGGTACGCCCACCAATCGTCCTCGCCGGAGTGACTTGATGGCGTGCGAAAAGATCTCGGCGTTGCTGTAGCTGTTCTGATTGCACAGCACAATGATCGGCCTGTTCCAAGTCGCGTACACTTTGCGACTCTGCGGATAGCCAGAACCTCCGCCGCGCGGCACGGTGGTCGCGTGCTCGGGTTGCGTGAGACTGGTCAGCAAGTGGTCGGTTGTGCTGCCGCCGCCGTTTTCGCGAACATCGATCACCAATCCGTCACGCCCGAACCCGGCGGCGTACAGCTGCCGCTCGAATTCGTAAAAGCTGGACATGTTCATCGCACGAATGTGCAGGTAACCAAGTTTTCCATCCGAGAGGCGTTCGACTTCTTCACGATTGAATCGCAGCCAATCGTCGTACAGCAACCCTCGTGCAGCCGCGTAACTGATGGGACGGATGACCACGCGACGTTCATCCGATTCGTTGTCACCGGGTTCATCGCTGTCATCTTCAACTTCAGGTGATTCGGCTGGACGATCGTCAGACGAATCGTCACCGTCTGATTCCTCGGGCGATGCGTCGTCTTCGGTTGCCGCCTCCTCGGGCGTTGCCTGCTTGCCTGCCTCGGGCGAGTCGTCAGGTGGACCATTTCCCGTCTCCGGTTGCTCGGCCGCTTCTTCGCGAGACAACGCTGCCTTGGTGGTTTGCTTTATGGCTTCCCCGAGGACTACCAAGTGGATGTCCCGATCAAGCCGTCCATTCAAGACCTGAGTCAGGTCCATGTCGATGTCCACGTCCACACCGTCGATCGACAAGATGATCTCACCAGGATTCAGCTTTGAGTCGACCTTGTCAGCGGGGCTGCCTCCGATCACGTCGCGAATCTTCAAGCCGGGACCTTGAAATCCGGAATCGAAACGCACGCCCAGATGGGCCGTCGACTCTTTCCAGTCTTGACCCGAGTCGTAGGTTCGAAAGGGTCGTGGGTAGAAGCCGTTGTGAGATCCATTCAGCTCGCCTAGCATCAGCAGGATCAACTCGCCCAACGCGTTCTCATCAGGCAGGAGCCGAGCGATTGGCCGATACTTGCGACGTACCGACGCCCAGTTGCGGCCCCCGGTGTTTCCGTCGTACCAGCGATCACGCATCACTCGCCAAGCGGTATCAAATGCGGCCTGCAGCCGGCTACCACGGTCGACCGCTTGATTCGCCGTGAACGAATAACGCCGCGTTTCATTGCCTTTGACCAACGCCGGAACACCACCGGCCAGCATCAACAGTCCACCCGATTCCTTAGTCCAGGCGATGGGGCGTCCGGTGGTCGATGAAAACTCCTTCGGGCGCAACTCGTCGGGAAACTGCACGGTGTAGGTGGCCTGCTTGCCGTCAATCGTTGCCGTGAACGCCAGACGTTCGCTCTCGGGATCCCAGATCAATGATCGCTCTGACGTGTCCGCCACGCTGATTCGCTTCAATCGCTGGTGCAACCGCTGAAAGTCGATCCGGATCGGCTCGCCCGACTTCTCGGTGGCCTTGTCGTCTGCTTCAGCATTCTCGTCTGGCTCCGGGTCGTCGGGATTCTTGTTGGGCTTGGTTGCCTCTTTCGACGGGTCTGCTTTTTGCGACGGATCGTCGGGGGCTTTGCCACCGGACTTCTTCTTCCGCTTTTTCTGGATCAGCTCGATCGCCTCATCCAGTTCGCGTGCGCGATTGGACTTGTCACGTTCTTCGGCCTGCAGCCAGACGTAATGAATGTCGACCTCGCGATCGACTCGACGCCCGGTAAACGCCAGTAACTTGCCATCGGGCGAGAACACGGGGCCCGAATCGTCATCGGGGTGCCGCGAAACGTTGTACGGTTGTCGCCTGCCTGCGGAATCGATCAAGAAAACTTCGCTGTTGAAGTCGTCGTTCGACTGCGAATAGGCAACCCAGCGACCGTCAGCTGACACGTCGTACTCGGGTGGCGAAAAGCCACGGGTTAACCGGACGCGGTCCTGTCCGTCAAGGTTCGTGTGCACCAAGTCCCCGCGACCGCGGACAAAGAACAAACGCTCTCCGTCGGGGGATATGCGAAGGTCGGATTCCACCGCCGAATCCTTGGTCAGATTGGTGACGACAAACGATTCGTTTTGCCACCAATACAGCTGGTCATCTTCGCGCTGGATTCGATAGATGTCCTTGCGGCCCTCCACGTCACGGATCGCGTAAAGCGTTTCGTCATCGACGGAGAACACGGGGGATTCATCCCAGCCTGCTGCACGGGTCACTTGACGTGGTTCCCGTAGCTTTGTGTCCATCACCCATAAGTCGCCGCCGGCCACGAAGGCCATTTCCAAACCATCTTGGGTGAAGGCAACGTCATCGGCACTTCTGTATGTTCGCCTCAACTGTTGATCGGTGACCTGATCGAGCGGCGGCAAGACGTTGACCTTGCTGGGACTCGCCTTCTTGCCTTCCGTGAGTGGAAGCGTGTAGAGATCGAATAAATGACGGAACACAACCTGGCTTCCGTCTGCGCTGACCGACGGGTACACGACCGAGTCCTCGCCGAACTCAGTCAGCTGTGTGACTATTCCTGGCAAGGGAGCCAACGGATCGCCCGCCACGTTCTCAGGTGCTTCTGATGGTTCACCTGCGTCGCTCAGTCCTGTGGTCTCGGAAAAATCAAAGCGGCAAAGCTCGTATCCGTGTGGCATGCCCCGAGTGAAAACGAAGGCATCTTGGTCGCCGATCCAGCGAGGCCAACGGCAGTCGTAGGTCTCGCTCAAGACCAATTGAAACTTGCCGGACGAAAGGTCCAACAACCAGATTTGCGCGCTTCGGGCACCGTAGTAGCCCTTTCGCCACCAGCGTTCCCCTTCGCGAACCAGCAGAACGCGTTTGCCGTCGCTGCTGAGAGAAGCGTCGGTCGCATAGGCGTTGGCCAACACGTGATCTTTGTCGCGACGATCGGTGTCGATTCGCATCAGCCGGGTGGCATGCCGCCAGAAGTGGTCGCGAGAGCCAATCGCAAGCACCTGACGGTGATCGGGATACCAATCGATCAGCTGATAGCCCTCACTGTGAAAGGTCACTCGTCGGGGCGCTCCTCGCCCCATGGGCATCCGGTAGATCGCTTCCTGTCCGTCACGGCGGCTGATGAAAGCGAGAGATTGGCCGTCGCGAGAGAACCGAGGCATCCGATCCGCAGCCGGATGAAGTGTCAGCGGCCGAGCACGGCCCCCGCTACTGGGAACTCTCCATAGATTGCCGCCGTGCGAGAAGACGATGACACTTCCGTCGGGCGAAAGGGTCGGATCTTGGACCAGCCTCAAGGAATCGGTCGTTTGTCCCCGACACGCATGGCTCGGCCAGAGTGATTGAACCGTGAACAATGCGATCAGGCACAGGGTGACTGAGGATCGATGAAATCGAAGGTCAAACGGCATCGGTTGGAACCAGCAAGGAAGTCACAGAATTGGCCGAGCGTGCGTGGCGACTGAGGTCGAGTGTGGTTGCATGGGGTAGACGATGCAACCAACTTCGGGCTTCTGCCGACCGATGAACCCCAAAAGGCTTGGCAGCCGACAATCGATGCGGCCTGCAAAGGATCGGGCTACACTACCGGACCGCTCACTCCTTTCGCCTCGCCCCCTCCTGGCCGCCATGAAACGCTTTTCGTTCTTCGCCGTTTTGTTGACCGTATCACTGGCTTGGGCCGGAAACGGCTTTGCCGACGCACGCCCCAACATCGTCTTCATCTTTGCCGACGATCAGTGTTTCGACACCATCAATGCTTTGGGAAACACGGAGGTCCAAACACCCAATCTGGACCGTCTTGCCAAGCGGGCCACGACGTTCACGCATGCATACAACATGGGCTCTTGGAGTGGTGCGGTTTGCGTGGCCAGTCGCACCATGCTGAATACCGGTCGGTTCGTTTGGAACGCCCGAGCGATTCACGACACAAGCGAACAAGAACGTCAGCAAGGAAGATGGTGGAGCGAGTATCTGAAGTCAGCCGGCTACCGGACGTACATGACGGGCAAATGGCACTGCAAGGCAAAAGCGGACAAGGCGTTTGATGTCGCTCGTGACGTTCGTGGCGGCATGCCCAAGCAGACACCTCAAGGCTACAACCGCCCGTTGGGACCGGGAAACGATTCCTGGTCGCCCAGTGACCCCAAGTTTGGCGGCTTCTGGCAAGGTGGCAAACACTGGAGCGAGGTCGTCGCTGACCACTCGGTCGACTTCTGCAGAGAAGCCGCCAAACGGGATGATCCGTTCTTCATGTACTTGGCCTTCAACGCGCCACACGACCCGCGACAGTCTCCCGCAGAATACGTTGCCAAGTACCCGCTGGAACAAGTCGCTGTCCCGGAGAATTTCCAGGCGGAATATCCCTACGCCGAGCCAATGGGTGCCGGTCGAAAACTACGCGACGAGAAGCTGGCACCGTTTCCGCGAACCGAGTACGCGGTCAAGGTCCATCGCCAAGAGTACTACGCGATCATCAGTCACATGGACACCATGATCGGTCGCATCTTGGATGCCGTGGAGGAGACGGGAAAAGCCGACAACACCTGGATCTTCTTTACCGCCGATCACGGGCTGGCGGTCGGGCAGCACGGATTGATGGGCAAACAGAATCTGTATGACCACAGCGTTCGCGTGCCGCTGATGGTCGTGGGTCCCGAAGTGGCCGGCAATACCAAGAACGATCAGCCGGTCTACTTGCAAGACATCATGCCGACGACCCTGGAACTGGCTGGAGTCAATCGCCCCGAGCACGTTGAGTTTCAAAGCCTATTGCCACTGATGGAAGGGAAGGCCAGCCAATACGATGCCATTTACGGTGCGTACTTGGAAAAGCAACGCAGCGTCCGCACGAATGATTACAAACTGATCGCCTACCCCGCCGCCAACAAGTTGCGACTGTACAACATCAAGGCCGATCCGTTGGAGCGGATTGATCTGGCGAACGATCCCGCAATGAAACCGGTCTTAGTGAAGCTCTTCAGTAAACTGAGAACGCTGCAACAGAGCATGAATGATCAGGTCGATCTGACGGCCCTTGCGCCCGAGCGTCGATAGAGCGTCGTCGCTGCGGGTGAGGTCTCAGCAGGCATCAGCCGCTTAGCGCCGGTCTGTTGGGTGTTGGTGTAGAACCCGACACGCTCGCGCGTTGCGGCTCATCGATTCGCGTCACAGCAGATATCAGCCGCTTGGCGCGGGTCTGTTGGGTGTTGGTGTAGAACCCGACACGCTGGCGAGAGTGTCCGGCTTAGCAAATCGAGCGACGGGAGAGCGCTGGCGGCTTTTGTTCCTATTCCGTCGCTTCGACGGTGCTCGTAGTCGAGGACCTCCGGTTGAGGCTCCTCGCAAGGCAGTTTCACGATTCGAGAATCGATGACGAGCACGCGCGCCGCAGTGCTGAGCACGAGACTTGTGAAACATCAGATCACCTAAGCCGGGCGCTCTCGCCAGCACGCGGGTTCTGTTGGTGCAAGACACGACTGGCGGTCGAAGGCGAGGAACGAGAGTTCGGTAAGGGGTTGTGCAGCGTCTGACTACCCACAAATGCAAAAGGACGTGCGCGCGATACCGCCTGATGGAGCGATACCACTCCCGCTGGTGAATCAACCGCGTGGTTTCACAGCTTGGGGCTTCGTCGTGATGTGTTGGAAGTTGGTTGAGTAATCCGGACCAACAAAGGCCGAGATGCAAATCGCTTGCTTTGATCCGCCGGGGGCAGGTTCGGGCAATCGAAATCGAATCAGCCGCTCACCTTCTCCCTGAATCTGAACGACCTGCCGGTCCAAGCGTTTGGCGTTCTTGACCGAATCAACGGTGCATTGCTTTAAGGTGACGTGCAGGCTTTGCGAGCCCAAATCCTTTGGCAGCTTGTGGACAAGCCTGACCTCGCAGAGTTCACCCCACTGAATCGTCGCGGTCATCGAATCGAATTTGATCAAACCAGTCTTGCGGACCGCAGCGGTGCTCTTCTGCTGTGGCTTCTTGGGCTTCGGCTTGCGTTTGGCGTCTTCAATGGCCATGTACGCGTTTCGCACGTCGGCGTCTGGATGAGCGGCCAGCACCGGTGCGACCGGATCTTCGGTTCGCTGCAACTCCGCCACCAACTGCGACCTAATTGCCTTCAGTGCATCCTCGTGCTGGGGATCATCGATCAAGTTGTGCAGGCAATCGGGATCATTGGCGACGTCATACAACTCCTCCAGGACACGGTGATCGAACAGCTCCAATCGGTCAGCGATTTCCGGTTCGTTCTTGGCACGGGCAACCATCCGGCGGTAGGTGGCCGTGCCGGTCGTTGCCGTGGCGAACTTGCGGTTTCCGTCGCTCCAGGGGTTGTACAGATAGAGGTACTCGGTCGTCTGAATGCCTCGCATTGGGTGACGCCAACGTCCCGAGTTTTCGTTGTACTGCAGGATCACGTAGTCGCGATGGTCTTGGGCCTGTCCCTCCAAGAGGGAAGCAAAGGACCGTCCATGCAGGCGTTCGGGCGTCGGATGTTTTAGCTGCATCACGTCCACCAGCGTGGGCAGAAAGTCGATCGCCGAGACCATGTGCTGGTCGTCTTGACTGCCGTCTTTGGTCACACCCGGCCAACGAATCATCAGTGGCGTGTGCGTGCTGTGGTGATAGAGTTGGGTCTTGGCAAAGGGCAGCGGCATGCCGTGGTCTGAAAGGAACATCACAAACGTTTCGTCGGCTTTCCCGGAGGCGTCCAGCTGGTGCATGACGCTACGAAAGCAATCGTCGGCGCGGCGAACGGAGCTGTAATAGAGCGCAAGCTCTTGTTTAATGATGTCATCGCTGGGCAAGAAGCCAGGAACAGGCACTTCTTGTGCCGTGAAAACACGCGACGGAACGAAGGGATCGGTCGTGTTGCCTTTGGTTTGGCTGTAGAACGGCTTGTGCGGATCGGAGATGTTGACCATCAAACAAAACGGCTTGTTGGCCTTGCCAGCCATCTCGATCGCACGCCGCGTGCTTTCACCATAGCTTTCCGGATCCTTCAGGTGGTACTTACTGCCATCCGGTTTCTCGGTCACGTCCGCATCCCAACCGTACGGAAAGTAGGGTGTTGAGTGGGTCGACTTTCCCCGAATGGCCGTGAAGTAACCGGCCGACTTGGCCAAGTCACAGAGCACCGGGTAGTTCGGCTGAAGGTTTCTCTGAAAGCCTTCCACGCCGTTGACGTGCGAGAAGAGGCCTGACCACATGATGTTGCGTCCCGGCATGCAATTGCCGACCTGGACATGAGCGTGGTTGAACCGCATTGCCGACTTGGCGAACTCGTCGATCGTTGGAGTGGTTCCCGGCAAGCGGCTGCCGAAGGCGCCGATCGAGTCGGCACTCATGTCGTCGACCGTGATGATCAACACGTTGGGTCGGTCACCGGCATCTGTGGTCGCTGCGTTGAACGCAGCGGTGACGAACGACAGGACGACAATCGCGCCGACGAGCCGCGTCGGCCAACGATCCACTTTGAGAAGATAAAGCATGATAGGAGATTGGAGTTGCGGGAGCGTTTGAGGTGGGGCGGCGGGCGTGGAACATGTCCACGAAGTAGCAATTAGGATACCCGCTGTCAGCAGACCTCGTCCGCGAGTTGCGTCAGGATTCGGCGGAGCGCC
>JBCCUO010000066.1:0-9729 GCA_039196805.1 Planctomycetota bacterium
CGCTGGCTTTCCCGGACAGATGGCGATCAGCGGGATCGGACTCGCCGACGGGTACCTAGGCGATGACGCTCTCACCGCACGTCGCTTTGTCAACATTGACGACGACACCCGCGGTGCCAAAGCGACGGGCATGCGGTACTACCTCACCGGAGATATCGGCCGGGTCACCGCCGACGATCAGCTCGAATTCCTGGGCCGCGAGGACGGTCAGATCAAGTTGCGGGGATATCGAATCGAGTTGGACGAAATCTCTGAGCATCTGAAGAAACATCCGGCCGTTGATGATGCGGCCGTCTGCGTCTTCGGTGACGATGATTCCGCGCAGCTGGTCGCTGTGGTGGCCAGCGAGCAAGAGTTGCCGGCAAGCGAACTGACAGCGGCCCTGCCTCGATTCAAACGCCCCGACCGATTGATAGTGGTAAAGGCCATCCCGCGGAATGCCGCACGGAAAGTGGATCAAGCGGCGCTCTCGGACATGATCGAAAATGAGTTACCGATCGAACTGCCGCCTGAGGCGAGTCGACCGAACAATCGTTTGGAATCGTACCTGGTGGATCGTTGGTCGGAGGTGCTCGAGTTAACGACCGTCTCGACGCTCGAAAACTTTTTTGACGCCGGCGGAAACTCGCTTCGTGCGGCAACGCTGACGTCCAGGCTAAGTCAAGATCTGGCCGTCAACGTTGCTCCGTCCCTGATTTTTGATCTCGCCGACATCCGGACGATGGCCACGCGGCTTGCCCAACTCTATCCGAGTCAAATGGAGGCCCGTTTTGGAGTCTCTTCGGTCATGCGGAGGGCCGACGGTGACGCATCGACCGATCATCCTTTGATCGCCACTTGGCAGCCGTCGGGAGACCGAGTCCCCATCTTTATGATTCATCCGCCCGGTGGCATTGTCGTTTGCTATCGCGACTTGGCGGTCGAATTGGCTCCGATGCAACCTCTGCACGCAGTCCGCTCGCGTGGGCTTCACGGCGACGAGCGACTACCCGAGACCATGGAGGAGATGGCAGCCGACTACGCGGACGCGATCGATGCTCATTCACCCGCAGGAGCGTTGATTTTAGGCGGTTGGTCGCTGGGAGGACTCGCGGCGGTCGAGACCGCCAGTCAGTTGATGGCACGCGGTCGAGAAATTCAGCGGTTGATTCTGCTGGACACGTCGATCCCGGCTCAATCGACCGATCAGCGGAGTGGCGTCGATGCGGACGCTGTTGGAGCCGAGTACGGGATCGACCTGACGCTCCAACAACTCAGCGAACTGCCACCGGAGCGGCAGTTACCCTATCTCTGGGATCACGCGGTCCGACTGGGTGTGCTGCGCGAGGACGCGCCGCAAGCAGTGATCCGACAGACGCTTAGTCAACTCCAAGGCCTTTTCCACCATCATGTGCGGCTGGCCAACGGATACCGACTGCGTCCAATTTCCGTCCCGCTGTCGCTGTATCGGCCTCAATCGACCCCCGTTGAGCTTCCCGATGCGAACGCCGAGACACCGGACCGAGGTTGGTCTACCGTTGCCAGCGAGGTGACCGTCTTCAGCGTTCCCGGCCATCATCACAGCATGTTGTCGAGCCCGCACGTCGTTGGACTAGCTGATCACCTGATGAAGGACTTGGCTCATGATTGACGGTGGTTGATCGATGGACGAGTTCTTAGCGGCACACCGCCAACCTTGATGCGAAAGTCAATAATTTTCGGTGTGATCCGTCCGTGCTCCTACTCGTACTCAGGCGCTTCGCCGGTACTCGTACTCGATCGCCGAGTTTCACCGACGCACGACGAGTAAGAGTACCGCTTCACTGAGTACGAGAACGGAAAGCGTGAAACCTGATGCCGAATCCTACCAACATGCTGCGATTTCGAGCGAAGTGGCGCCGTCCAGTTAATCACCGACCACGGCACCGTCTTGCAACCGGATCGACCGGTCCGCACGCGCTGCCTGTCGCTCATCGTGGGTTACCAAAACCAAGGTCACATTTTCTGGAGCACCGCAAAGCTCCCCGAGCAGATCGACCACTTCGGTTCCGGCGCGACTGTCCAGGGCGCCAGTCGGTTCGTCCGCCAACAACAGGGAGGGGTGGTTGGCGAGCGCCCTGGCCACGGCCACCCGCTGCTTTTGTCCGTTGGAAAGCTGCCGAGGGAGGTGGTTCGATCGGTCGACCAGGCCGACGCGCGCCAGCAGATCCCGGGCTTCCGCGAACCGCTGTCTGCGGTCGCGCCCAGTGCCAAACATCGGTATCTGAACGTTCTCGATCGCTGTCAGGTTCGGAAGCAGGTAGAAAGACTGAAACACGAATCCGACCTCACTGCGACGAAGTTCGTCCAATTGTCTGGAATGCAGCAGTTGCTGTCCGTTGTACCATACTTCGCCGCTGGTCGGCCGATCCAGTGCACCGATCATGTTGAGCAGCGTCGACTTTCCAGAACCACTCGCACCGACAATCGAAACGAATTCACCCCGACCGATGACCAAGTCAACATTGTTTAGGGCCGTTACGTGGCCGTCTCGGTATTGCTTCGTGACTTTCTTGAGTTCGACCAGATGGGAGTCTTGATCCATGAAACCTGTCTTCCGTGTCGCCCTGTTGATCGCCGTCGTATTGGTCAACTGCTCGTGCGGCGAAACTCAGATCACTCGTTTGGCACCGGGGACCGTCGTCAATGTTGATGACACGCAATCTTCCAACCGAGCGGTGCTGGTGGCAAGGCCACGAATCGCCACCGGTGATGTGGATCATTTGGGAGCCGCCATCCGTGATGCCGTCTCGCGGTTTCGGCTGGTCATCATGACCCGAGTGACGTCGGAACAGGCGGACGACCTCCACCAGCTTGAGCACGTCGGCGTCGGTTACGCGGTGCCGATCGAGCGGAGTCTGACGATCGTCACCGTCGATAGCGCTTCGCGACTGGGGGCCAAGCTCGGACTGATCGAAAGTCGTGTGTTGTCGGAGAACGAGTCGCAGTTGGCGAATATCGAAGTCTTGGTGCAGACCAACACGCTCACGCTGTTCGACGTGCCGGCGATCTTTCACCGCGACGGCCGACACGTTGACCGTCTGATGCGTCACCTTGTTTGGATCCACGCGAAAACCGGTCGGCCGGCGATGGCCACTTGGTTGCTCGAAAAAGATCAAAACGGCAGTCTCGCAAGTTCCCGCGACCCGCTACGGGTCTCGCCAGCTAGAACGAAAGAGGATCGCAAGATCCACGTCGATGGAAACGCATTTTTCCTAGGGATCCCCAGCGAGCGGGCCTTTGCGCTCGTGGACCTGCCTCCTGGGTTTGACATCAAGTGGGACGAACCATTGAAGAGGCTGGCAAGTCGGCGTCAGTACAAGACGCCATCCCTCCTCGAACTGAGTCGTACCCTCAACGAGCGAATCCTCAGAAAGCAAGCCGCCAAGTCATTAGAAAAAGAGTTAACCAGCCAGCACTAGCTGTCACCCCTGAAAGCGAGCGGTTTCAGCGACACTAAGGACCTTTCCGAGAACCATTACCCGCTTCGGTGTCAGCTGCGGTTCTCTTCGGTTTTCGGATTTGTTTTGAGACTCAGTCAACCATCTCCCAAAGCAAAGGGGAACGATCAAATGCCAATCCGTCTGCGGGATCTGTATGAATCCGCTGTCTCTCCGATCCTTTCCCGATGCCGGATTCCTAATGCAACATGCACGATTGGCTGCGGCCTGGATCGCGCGGTCTTCTCAATGGTCACATTCGTGTAGATCGCTGATCCAACGGCTCTCGCCGCGGCGAGCTCGCGGAATGCTGGCATAAACAATCAACACCAATGTAACGCTCAGACAACATTGCCACCGAACGGCTACCACCGTTGCCGGTGCTGCTCCCGAGTCAAGAAACGGTGTCGTGTGAAAACACCGTGATTTGCAGTGCGGCCGAGAGGACTCGAACCTCCACGGGATTAACTCCCACTAGGCCCTCAACCTAGCGCGTCTGCCAGTTCCGCCACGGCCGCTCGCTGTGAAGGTTGCTCTGCAGAACGCGTGAGTATCGCCAATTGCATTGGGGCGTCAACGCCCCGAAGACAGGGTCGTCTCTTCACCAACACCATTGCGTCCGGTTGCCCGTGTCCTGACAGTTGTGACAGCGGACAAGCTACTTCCGGTTCACTGCGCTTGGTGGAACGAATGTCTCCTTGACGCGACGACGTGTCGTTGCCCAGGCCTCCTTTGCACTCTTGACGTGGGCTTCCGATTTGCCTGTCAGTGGCCAATTGGGATCGGGACGATGGGCCTCTGTCATGATCGATTCCGCTTGCGCCACCTTCGTGGGGTGTTGATCCGCTATGTCATCGGTTTCTCCAGGATCCGTGGCAAGGTCGTACAGCTCGATCGGTTGATCGATTCCGTTGCGGACCGCTTTCCAATCTCCGAAGCGGGTGGCTTGAATCGGTTTGCCCGGGTGCAGTTCCCAGTAGAAGTAGTCTCGCTGCGGGGCCTCGCCGCCTTTCAAATACTCCAACAAAGAGAGGCCATCGGTTTCGTAGCCCTCCGGAGGCTCAGCACCGCTCATCTCGACGAAGGTCGGCATCAAATCCCAGAACGCCCACGGCTGCTGGTCGACGCGGCCTGCGGGAACGCTACCAGGCCACCAACTGATCGCGGCTTGTCGCAGCGCGCCTTCGTACATCCCTCGCTTGTAACCGCGGAGCCCGTTGTCGGCTTGATTGAACAGCTTGCCCATCTCCGAGCTTGGGGCGAACGACGAGCCGTTGTCACCGCTGAAGACGATCAGCGTGTTCTTCGCGATTCCAAGGTCTCTCAGCGTATCCATCAGCTCACCCATGTCGGTATCCACGCGTGTCACCTGAGCTGCGTAGGACTTCTGCGTCTCTGTCCATGGCTTGTCCGCGTAGATGCCGACGTCGTCGATCTCATGCCTCCCATGTGGCAGCGTAATCGCGTAGAAGAGAAAGAAAGGTCGTTCGGCGTTCTTCTTGACCCAGCGGATCATGTCCCGCTGAATCAATTCCTGGGCGTAGGTTTCACCGACGTCGCGACCGTTGTTTCCCGGCAAGCGGAACGCCTGATCGTCGTCGTACAGGTAGGTCGGAAAATACGAATGAGCATGACGCTGGCAGTTGTAGCCGAAGAAGTGGTCTACGCCTTGCCTCAGCGGGCTTCCGCTGGAATCAAAGTACCCCATGCCCCATTTTCCAAACGTTGCCGTCGCATAGCCAGCTGATTTGGCCACCTCGGCAATCGTGACTGTTTCATCTGGTAGTGGAAGTTGCCCCTCAGGCGGCACCTCGTAGTTGCCGCGTACGGGGCAGTGTCCCGTGTGCAAGCCGGTGAAGAAACTCGAACGGCTCGGAGCGCACACACTGGTTCCGCAATACGCCTGCAGGTAGCGAGTTCCTTCGGCAGCCATCTGGTCCAGGCGAGGCGTTTTGATCAGCTCTTGGCCGTAACTCCCCAGGTCGCCCTGAGCGATGTCGTCGCTGAGGACGAAAATGAAGTTCGGAAGCTCGGCTGCTTGACCACCGAGGGTTGTCAGGATCAGGAACAGGGCAAGGAAGCTCACGCGACGGACGATCATGTTTGACTGGCAGTTAGAGAGTGCAGCGGCTGGTAAGAGCGATATCGGACGTAAGACGGGGAACTGAAGAACCCGTCAGGCTGGCGCCGAGCGGCTGATGGAAGGAAGGTGAAACATACGTTGGAGACATTTCGTCTTACTTCGCGAAGAGCTGGCCTTGGATGTCGCGAAACGATTTGAACTCTAACGCATTGCCGCTGGGATCGCTCAAGAACATCGTTGCTTGCTCGCCCGGTTGTCCCTCAAACCGTGTATAGGGTTCGATGATAAACTCGACACTGGCAGCGCGCAGCTTGTCTGCCAGTCGCTGCCAGTCGTCCATTTCCATCACGATTCCAAAGTGCGGCACCGGAACGCTTTTTGAGTCGACGTCGCTGCGATGAGCGTCAGAAGACAGCTCACGATTCTCGTGACACACCAGTTGGTGACCAAAGAAGTCGTAGTCGACCCAGGTTGCCGCACTGCGTCCCTCCGCGCAGCCCATCAGCCCACCATAAAACTCGCGGGCCTGCACCAGATCGTGAACGGGAATCGCCAGGTGAAAGGGAGTCAGTGGCATGGGTAGGGGTTAGGGCAGGAGATGTGGATGGAGACGTAAGCTCCGATGGAGGGCGGGGGGACGTGAATGATACAAGGGAGCGACTGGAAACCAAAGTCGCCGACCGCTTCGCCGGTTGTAGCGGTGTCTGGTAGAACGCTACGATCGCCAACTAATCTGTCGACCATGCGCCTTCCGCCATAGTGTTGCTCGGGAGTTTCCCCGAAACGGTAGCGGAACTCGCGTAGAGTTTCGGCCTTCAGCGCGTGGCGCGACGATGATCGTTTGCGCATCCGAACGCCTCTCCGGCTTCCGCTACCATCTGGTCAGCCGATTCGCTTCGCGGTACAGCGCGGTTCGGAATCAAGGTGTGAGCGGCGACTGATCACTAGGCGGACAGAAGACGCTCGGCCAGTTCGGTTGACCGGAGGCGGGCGAAGGCGGGATGCCGTGCTAACAGCAGGCTCAGCATCGGTGCGACCTTGGGATCCAGTCGGTCGAACGACGCAGTCGTGTCGGAGGTGTCCACTGAGCGAAACGTTCGAAGTTTCAGAATCGTTTGATTCAATTGGGACCCGAACGCAACGTACGGAATCTCCGCGATGGTTCGCTGACGATTGGCGAAGTATTCCGCTTCACTGTACCCCGCATCACCGGCGATCATCTCGCCGTCTTGAATACGACTTGCCTGTTCGAAGTCGTGACGTTCTTCATGAATGTCGATCAACAGTCCGCGGGTGATCTTGGTTCGCCCCCAGTCGCTTTCGATCTGATCGATCGTTCCGAGCGCGCGTTGAACCGATCCCGCGTACCATTCGGCTCGAGCTACGTCAGCGCGAAGCATGATCGATCCCGAATACAGTTCGGATGCCTTGCGAATCGATTCGATCGCCTGCGGGTCTCTATTCTGGAGTTTGAGACTGACCAGGCCCAGTTGATGATGCACCTCCCAGCGATGAGACGCACGCTCCCGCAAGTCCAGAAGAATCTGAAGAGCGGACTCGTCGTCGCCATCGATCTGCCACAGGTACATCGCGTTGGCGATCTGGGCGCACACCGATGACTCGATTTGGTCTCCGATTTGCCGCAACGTGTTCTCCGCTTGCAGCAGGTACCCGGGTGCTTCGTCGGGATCGCTCTTGCTTGCCAGGGCCATCGCGGAAAGAGCGATGGACGCTTTGGCCTGAGTCGAATCCGGGTCCTCGCCGCTGGCGTGCTTGTAACACTTTAGGGCTTCCTGCATCGACAGCTTCGAGTCGTATTCTGAATAGGTGTTTCCCTTCAGCATGCACTCGTATGCCATCGCGTGGCCATCACTTACGCCGCAGTCATCACTCAATCGGCAACCGATGTTGGACGCGATTTGTTCGGCGAGCCGTCTTTGCTGGAGAGCATCACCCGGCGAGTCAGTGACGTAGGAGTCGCGCAGCAGCAGTTTGCCCGTCTGCGTCGAAACGATTCGATAGTCCACCTGAAGCTTGGGAGTCGAACCGGTCTGAACCATCCGGTACTCACCGTTGATCAACGCATCGACGTTCAGCTTCTTGCCAAGCGTTTGATAGTCTTCTGGATCCTTGATCACCCATGGGTGATAGGGAGCTACCATGAGACTTCCGCTGCGAGACAACTCCGTGACCAGCAAGCCGGCCAGCTGATCTCCACGGAGCCACCCTCGCTGGTAAACTCGCTTGTTGGCTGGACGCGAAACCTCGGTGGTGTTGACGTTTCCGGCATCCGCGTCCGTGAAGGACAAGACCGCAATCGAATTGACTTCTCCCGCGATCAGCTTGGGGGGAATCAGCCAGCTTCCCAGTAGCATTCCAGCAGCTCCTCCCAGGGCTGTTTCGACGAAGCGGCGGCGATCGACCGTCACGCGGTCGGCGTTCGTTGCCCCGGCTACGCCGACGGTCCGACTGGAGAGCTCCGAAGCTAATTCGGCTGCCGTGGGACGACGAGAAATCTCCTTTTGCAAACACTGATCGATTAGATCCGCGATGTCGGGATCATCCATGCGTCGTTGCTTGTCGCCTTTCGGCTGATGCTCCAGCACCGAAGCGAACCTTGCCGCCGGCGTCGGCCCATCAAAGGCGCGTCTTCCATAAAACGACTCGAACATTAAACATCCCAGGCTAAAAACGTCGGCCGCCGCGGTTGCCGGCTCTCCTCGCGCCTGTTCGGGAGCCATGTATCCGGGCGTCCCCAGGATCATGCCCACGCGAGTCGTTTCGTCATCCTCACCGCCAGCCAGCGCGTCATGATCGGATCGAGGAACGCGCGACAAGCCGAAGTCAAACAGCTTGGCACGAAGTGGTCTTTCGCCCTGTGGATCCAACTCGGTCGGCGAGGCGACGACGGCAGCACGTGGCACCGTGGCATCGCTCTGTCCCTCCGAGATCAGCATGACGTTTTGTGGCTTCAGGTCGCGGTGGACCACGCCGTACGAGTGAGCAAAAGCGAGTGCTTCGGCAACCTGAATTCCCAAGGCACGAACTTCAAGAACGGAGAGTGGCTTGCGGTCGACTCGATCGGCTAGCGTTTCTCCGACCAGGAACTCCATCACGGCGTAAGGCAGGCCCTCGTGCACACCGACATCAAAGAGTTCGACAATCTGCGGGTGAGTTAGCACCGCGACCGCCTTCGCCTCGCGTTCAAAACGCTCAGACAGCTCGCGTTGTTTCGATCCCGTGACGGCGAGCAACTTGATCGCGATCACTCGATCGAGACGTGTGTCGACCGCCTGGAAAACAGCCCCCATGCCCCCTCGAGCGATCAAGTGCCCCAGGCGATAGGGACCGATCATCGATCCAGGCGGCGGTAGCCTGGATGTTGGTAGCGGGACCACCGATCCCGACGCTACCGGCGGTTCGGGATTCTCGCCATCCGTGCTTCCAGTTCGTGAAACGCGGCCACGTGTTGCGGAAGGGAGGGAAGAATCTTCATTCGCATATCGTTCCAGTTCCGCGCGGAGTGGCAGCGGGGAGACGATCGTCGCCCCCGGATCGATCACTTCTGGCGGAGTTGAAACGCTCGGGGATGGTTTATCCACCGAGTCTGTTTTGTCGACCGTGGTGTCCTGAATGGAAAAGGGGACGTGGGTCGAGTTGGAGTGGTCAAATTCACTCAGCACCGCCTGCAATTCTTTGCGGAGCAGGGCCGATTGATCGCCGCCACGTTTGGCCACAATCTCATCGATGGACGGTGTCTCGCCCCTACGGATGCTCGACTCAAAATCGAGGCAGATCGCGTCGATCCGAGCCAGCTGCGTTGCGGATAGATCGCTAAGTTCCATTGTGTTTGAATCGCTATTGAGGGCGGCAGGCCGCCAAAAAAACCGGGGTCGCGAAAACGACGATCTGTGGCCTTAGGGAGTTGGTATGTCTGTTGCCTACTCTGGCAGATCCCTCGCCTACACTTCGGTTGGAGATTGGCTCTGACAGCCTAACGTTGGTTCAGCGAATCTTGGTGAATCGGGTGACAACTGCTTTTATTTGGAGAGGACCCTCCCCGGCCGCTACGGCGTCCGACCCTCCCGCAAGGAGGTCGTGCAGTTACTAAGTTCATCAACACAGGGGACTTCGCAATATCACCCTCCCTCTGGGAGGGTCGAAGGCGAGGAACGAGTCTTCGGGGAG
>JBCCUO010000067.1:0-9667 GCA_039196805.1 Planctomycetota bacterium
CGATGTATCCGTCATTGGGGGCTTTGACAGTACGCCGTGTGATTTCGAACTCGGCGATTTCACGTTCGCTTCGGCTGGCGATGTACTGAGCCTTGTAGATATCGAGCTGCATCTCGGCCAACTCGATTCGCAGTGTCGCTCGGATCGCTTCAAGTTGCTTCTTCTTGTACTCGTAGTAGGGCACTGCACCCTGTCGTTCGAGTTCTCGATACGACGCGGCTTCCGCCTTGGCCAACTCTTCACCGTTGCGGGCATCGCGAAGGTTGACGTTGTTTTCGGCGTTCAGCTGAGCTTCCTTCTCTTGGGCCCGCTTCAATTCCAGGGCTAACTTTGCGGCGGTGTCGTCGATCGTTGCGATCACGTCGCCCTCCTTCACCTCGGAGCCCTCGCCGACGCTCAACTTCAACAGTTTGCCTTTGACTTCCGCCGGAACGTTGACGTTGTTGATGAACTTGACGAAACAGGATCGAATCGGTCCTTCGTCTTGGTAGCTTGTGCTGGGTTGATAAGCTTCAACGCCGATTTCGGTAGCACCAAACTGCTGAGCATGTGCCGAAGAAGTGCTATGCAGGATAAGGCCAGCCATTGCAAGCAGACCGCCAAGCGTGACGACGAGGTTTTGATGGAGTTGCATGACGGATACCGAGGCGATGGAACAGTGTTTCGTTTGGGAAGCGTTCGTCGGGCGAACCACGCGTGGAGACGGCGCGATTCAAGACGTTGGAACCGCGGCAAACGCCAGGCGGCTGGTGGTGGTATTGCGAACTAGAACATGAATTTCACGACCCATTCGTAGATTTCGTGAAGGAATACGAACCCGGCGGGGGCCTTGCCGCACTTCAGATCGGCAGTGACGTGGATTCCTGGAACAGGTGCCAGCTCTTTCAGCGGAGCTTGTTCGGGAAAGGCTCTCATCTGAATCACAGCGCCATGTTCCTCATTTGGCTCGGCACGACCCGAGATCTCGCTGACCGGCATCGTTGCTGTCAGATACTCATCAGGATCACTGGCCAGGATGTAACTGACATCAAGCTCCTCGGTTGGATTCGCTTTGATGAACTGGTCGAGGTGTCCTTGTCGCTTTTCTGACATTTCCAGCTTGAGGTACATCGGCTGGTTGAGGTCGGCCATTTCGATGAGGACTTGGCCGGTCATCACCGGGCGGCCGAACAGCAGCTTTTCGACGTCGAAGGTTTGAATGACACCGTCGATCGGAGCCTTCACGGTCAAGTCGGAAGCCCGGATCGTCTTGAGCTTGCGTTTTTGATCGAGCACTTGGAGACGCATCACCAGCTCACGTCTCTCGCCCTCCAGGGCTAGCTGTTCGGTTGGCTTGAGCTGTTGACGGTCTTTTAGCTGCGTCGTCACTCGGAAGATCTCCGACTGCGTCGTTTGTATTTGGCCGATCAACTCGGTCAGTTCGATCTCCAGATCCGGGTTCCGCATCTTTAGCAGCACGTCACCCTTTTTGACCTGCTGGTTGGTGCGGACAAGGATCTCTTCGACTTCCCCGTCGATCTTGGCGAAAATCTGCTGCTGGACTTCAGGCACCAACGTGCCTTCGGCTTCCAGGTCAAAGTCGATTTGAACAAAGATGAGGGCTAAGATCGCTGCCAGGATGGCGGCGGTAATGGCGATGGTCTTTGGAAGCGTGCGAGCCTTGATGATCCAGCTTGCACGGCCGATGGCGCGCCAGATCGGCATTAAGAAGAGGTTGCTGTGCGCCAGGGAGTTAGCGATGGCGCGGGTTCCGTGCTCGAACACCAAGTCACAACGGGCCTGGACGATTTCGGGCGGCAAGTCGCTCTCGATTTGCTCGACGATCAGGGCGCCAATGACTTCGCCGCGGTGGGCATCGTCACGGTCAATCATCCCGGCTGCGCCTTCTTCTTCTTGGCCCAACTTTCGCATCGGCTCGCGCAGGGGCAGAACGGCGATGTTTCGACCGTAGGACAGATCGACGTATTCCTCCAAGGCATCTTCGATCTGTGGTGGCAGATCCTCGGTGGTTCCATCGTGCCAAAGTGGTTCACCAGCGGCAACGACGCGCGTGGACAGCTTGTTCAACGCAGCCACGATGTTGGAACGATTTTCGATCGTGTCCTGTCCACTGATCGCTTCGACCTTGCACTTGCGACCATGCTTGATCGCCACGCTGACTCGGTCGCAACCGATCAGTCGACGACCTTCGTTGGCGACGATGTGGGCGGTTTCCTTTAGCTCCAGCGACTCGTGAGCCGCGCGGGCGAAGGAGTCGGATTGCTGCCAAAGCGTCTGTCGATCACCCAGCGTGCGAAGCTTCTGGCTGCGAAGCCACTCCGCCGCCAACTCACACATCTGCTGGACGAAGCGAAGGTAGCCACGCTGGGTGTCAGGCGCGGTATCGGGACGCTGAAAGACCTCGATCAGACCGTCATTCTGGCCATCGTGTTGAAGTGAGCCGAGCACCAACAGGTATCGGGTTGGATTGCCCTCGGCGTCGTTGTCGGTGGCACCCGAGTATGGAGGTACCAAGAGCGACTGTCCGGCATTGGCAACGCGGCGAATCAACCGATCGTGTCGCTGAGCATCCTCGCTGTCGTCGGACAAGATCGATGGCTCGGCGTTGATCTGGTACTGCAGACGCAGATGCTTGTCCTCGTCCAGCAGCCAAATGGCTCCGCCAGCGGCGGCCAGGGCGGTGATAATCTTCGAGAGCAGCTCGGGATAGAACTCTTCCGCCGTCGCGCCAGATTTTGCCAGGGCCGCGATCTCGTTGACCAGGGCACGGATCTGAGCCTTTGTTTCCTCGACCGTTTGCTGATTAACCGACATGGAAGTTCCGACTGGGAATGGATGGTGTGTCGTGGTCTGTACGGGTCCCTGTTTCAGCAGACGGCCGTTGGGTCAGCATCGCTGATGGGATCTTGCGGAATACCAGGAACGGGGAAAGGACGAGAAGACCGAATGCGACGGTCCACGAAACTAGTGACGGTTGGACGAAATCTCCATTAACAGGGGACCTGGAATGCTCGAATGCTGTTGCCCTGTGAGTGACCCTAGCGATTCTGGGGGATGGTGGATTTTTGCGAGCCATGAACGCTGGCCGGGTCAGGCCTGTTTCATGAATCGCATCACCATCGCCACCGGATCAACTCCGCTTTTGCTAGTCAATCGCTTGCCAATCGGCCATTCGTCGCGACTGCTAGGTGAGCACTCGTCGGTCGATCGCATTCACTGTGATCGCATGCACCCGAATCCCGGCGGAGGGGTATCCGTCGATCGTCCGGTAGTTATTTTATACAAATCGTATAAGCGATGTCCAGCACCTTTTTCTGATGAGGCCTGATGTCAGATTCCTTGATCCTGCCGATGACCGCAGCCGAGACAGCGTTGGCGGAGCTTGAGCGGGAATTGAATCGACTTCAGCGGTCCATCCGCCAGGCCATCCAGGCCAAACTACGGGAGTTTGAGGGAAGGACGATGGGGGATCTGGCGGCCAACCGCGAAATGGTGACCACGATCCATCGACTGCTTGACGGTCACGGCCTGCGCGTACGCTGCAGCGAATGCGGCCACCCCGCCATCTTGCGGGTCTCGCCGCGGAAAGGAATGGCCAACGGCGCGTTCGTGTTTGACCACACGATCGAGGGGAAACGCACGTTCCACGGCGGATCAAGTGTGATGCCGTCGCTGTTGGTGACCAGCAAGCCGATCCGTAACGCGTCCGGCAGTCAGGGGTCGGTGGTCAGCGGCTAGCCGGATCAGTCGACCAAGTGGATCGCCGCCTGCGGCCCCGCATTCATGGGGACGATCGGCTTGCTGATTTTCTTGCTGAGCAGTCGGATGCCCTCACTGCGTTCCGGTGCGTCGAGTAGTTCCTGAAGACCGTCCAGGCTGGTGGGGGGCGAAAAGAGGTAGCCTTGAGCGGCGTCGCATCCCCACGTGCGGAGGACATCCAGCTGTGCTTCGCATTCGACCCCTTCGGCGATGATCTGCGCGCCCAGGTGATGGGCCAGTTGGACGATCGCTTGCGTGATGACTCCGTGGCTGTGGTCAGATGTAATCGACGCGGTGAAGCTACGATCAATCTTGACGGTTTCCACCGGATAGCATTGGAAACAGGTCAGCGATGAATGGCCCTTACCGAAGTCGTCAATCTGTATCCCGATCCCCGATGCTTGCAGTTCCATCATCGTTTCGAGCGATTGATCGACCAGGCGGGGGTCAATCGACTCCATCATTTCCAGTTTGAGCCGAGTGCGGTCCATGCCGGTTCGATCCAGAATTTCGTTCAGGCGTTGCGTGAAAGATTGGTCAGCCAACTGGCGTCGCGAAACATTCACGCCAAAGTAGAAATGCCGATCCAGCTTGGCACCGAGAGATTGGGTCAGAGCGACAAAATCGCGTGAAGCTCGGTCCAGTACCCATTCACCCAGCTGCGTGATCAAGCCGATCTCTTCGGCGATCGGAATGAAGTCGTTGGGCGACACCAGCTTTCCGGCTGAGTTTCGCCAGCGAATCAGCGCTTCGACACCGCTGATTTTGCCGGTGTCCAATTCGACAATCGGTTGGTATTCCAGGATGAAGTCGCCGTTGTGGAGCGTGCTGCGAAGCTCGTCTTCCAACTCCAGGCGTCGGCAGACTGCATCGTGCATGGTGCGGTCAAAGATCGCGACTTGGCCCTTGCCGGCGTGTTTGGCGCGATACATCGCGGTGTCGGCGTTACGAAGCACCTCCAGCGCATCATTCATGCTCGATTCGATGAATGCCACCCCGACGCTAGTGCCAACGGAGACGCGTCGATCGCCCAGTTGAAAGGGTTCGGCGATCCTTTGAACGATTCGTCGGGCAACGGCCATGGCGTCTTGCCGCTGAGCGATCTGCTCCAACATGACGACGAATTCGTCGCCGCCGAGTCGAATCGTGCGACGATCCTCTTGGCGGTCATCGAAGTCGAATTCCGCGAGATCATGCGGTGACACTTCCGGGTATTCCAACTCAGTTTCTTGACCGGACCGTACGGTCGTGTCGTGTTCGCGGACGCATTCTCTCAGACGCGTGGCCACTTCGTTTAACAAGTCGTCGCCAGCGTCGTGACCGAGGCTGTCGTTGATGATCTTAAAGTTGTCCAGGTCCAAAAAGAGCACTGCGTCGTGGCCACATCTTGGTCGACCCTGAAGATTGATGACCCATTCCAAACGGCTGAGCAAATAGGAACGATTCGGCAGTTGGGTCAACGTGTCACGGTGGGCCATGTCCCGCAGCTTGCTCTCGACGGCTTTTCGCTGCTGAACTTCACGCTTAAGCTCATCCACCTTCGCGGCTTGCAGTCTCAGTAGACGTGTTTTCTCGCTCAGTGCTAGCGCCAGTTGACGCACCTCATCGGTCTCGAACGGCTTTTTGAGCAGCAACAACCGATCGTTGCACCCGAGTCTGCGAAGTACGTCGTCCCAAGCGTGGTCGCTGTGCGCGGTGCAGATCACAACTTGCAGATCAGGATCGGCGCGCCAGAGTTCCTCGGTGGTCTTGAGCCCATCCCATCCTGGTGGCATCCGCATGTCGACGAAGGCGACGGAGAACCTGCGATCTTGAGTAATTGACTTTCGGACCAGGTCCAGCGCCTCTTTCCCACTGCGGGCGTGCGCCAGCCAATAGCTGGGCCAATCTGCTGGCTCGGATTCAGCCGATACGGTGTCCCCGTCCAAGAAGCGAGCTTCGAAGTCCGCGAGCGTTGCGCTGGGCCCATCGCGTTGAGTGAAGACCCGAGTGAAGGTGTCATGGATTTCGGATTGATCGTCAACGACCAGGACGCGACGAAAAGAGCGTTCGTCGACCGGCAGCTGATTCGTCGGGTCGTGTGCGTTGGTCATCACTTGGATCGTTCCTTGGTGGACGTCTTGGTGAGTGCCGAATTGGGCATGTAGGAGGACTGGTGCACCGGTAGTGTGATGGCGAAGGTTGCTCCCTTGCCGTCGCCTTCGCTCTTGACGCTGATGTTACCGTCCATGCGTGCCAGGCTGACGCTGCAGAAATGGAGCCCCAGTCCGCTTCCATCGGCGCGCGTTGTGAAATGGGCGTCAAAGACATTCGGCAGCGTTTCGCGGGATATGCCGCATCCGTTATCGGCGAACTCGATGATCACCCGCCCGCTGGCGCGGCGAAGAACGATGATGAGCTCGCGACCCACGACGGGGGTTTCCACGAACGCCTTCCGGGCGTTGCTGATGATGTTGATGAAGACTTGCAGCAACAGTGATTGATCGGCGGAAACATCGATGCCGGGAAGTTGATCGCATTTGACTTGGATCTTCTCTTGATCCAGTCGCGATCGGCAGCACTCGATCGCCTCGGCAAGTAAACGATCGATCGAAACGGCATCCGTCTCGAGCTTGGCCTGGGCATGCCGCTGCTGGTCGCGAATCACGTCGTGGATGTGTTGGACGTTGGTGCTGAGCGAATTCAGGATGTCCAACAGGGATTGCTGGTCACTGGCCATGCTGTGACCGAGTGCATCGAGATAGTCAGGTGTGGCTTGCAGCAGGTCTTTATCGTCTTGCGAATCACGCAGGCACTGAGCCAGTTTGTCCAGCGAGCTGACACGAAGTCCGTGGACGTGATCGCCCGCCGTTTCGATCAGGCTGTTGATGTTGGTCAGGACATTGCCAACGTTGTGGATGACAGTATCGGCGACCTGACTCATCCCGGCCGCGCGAGAGGTTTCCGCCAGACGCTGGCGAGCCTGACGCATTTGGACAACCATGTCGTCAAAGGCAATGGCAAGCTCACCGATCTCGTCGGCCCGGTCCAAGTCCAGCGGTTCGGCGGTCAGTCCATCGCGTGCGATCGATGCCGTGTGGTCACGCATGGCCAGGATGGGAGCCACAACGATTCGTTGGATCAACAGTAGAAGCAACAACAACGCCGCGACGCAGCCGATCACAAACGTGTGTCGTGCAACACGATGCATCTCGTGCAAGCTGGCCGACATTAGACGGGGAACCAGGATTTCAATTTCTGCAATCGGAATGCTTTGGAAGTCGCGCAGTGGAACCTTCACCAGCAGCGTTTCTTGATCCAGGTTGGAGATCTTGAGTGGAAGCGGATCATCAAGCTGTGTCGGATGCAGTTCGAAATCAATTTGTGTGCGTCGTCCCAGTTCTGCCAGAACCTTGTCATCCATCTCGCGGCCAAGCACCAGCAAGCAGTGTTCGTCGGCTTGGACTCGTGTTGCGGCGAACAGCTGGAGCGATTCGTCGGCCGTGCTAAGAAAGAGGCCATCGATCGTCTGATCGCTCGAGGGCTGTGTAGCGATTTGGGACAGCCAATCGGACAAGTCCGCTGGTGTCGTGCCTTGAGACTCCACGATCGTTGCCATGGTAGAGTCTTCGTCATCGATCGCGGCGCAAGCAAGCCATTGGCCTTGCGCCAACGCCGACTCCGACGTCTCAGGCATGTCCCAGTCTTGTTCTCCTGCTGCCATTTGCTGAACCAGGGTCAGCAGCGAAGACGATTCGGAACGAATGGCCGCCAGAATGCGATTGGCGTCCCGCACTCCGTCCGCTTGCTCCATCCGTTGGAATTGCGGACTGATCACGACACGGCGGACGATATCGTCGACCACCACAAACACTAGGAAGATGGCTGCGATGGTGAGCACCAACTTGCTGCGCAGCGATCCCCGGTGGCTGCGTGTCAAGTCGCTGGTCGTTGAGCTGGATTGCGTCACTGAAGACGATCTCGTCGGGAATGGCTCAGACACGCTGTTCTCTGCCCTGTGGATCAGCGCCGTCTAGACCGGGGGCACATGGGAAACGTAGGTCGAAAAGCTCCTGTCACCAAAAGGACCACAGCACGGTTCGACTGAATGCGTGTCAACCGGTTGCGCTCAGGTGAAGGTCTTGCGGCCTGTGAGGGTCGATCCGGCTACCCTGATCAAGCTTGGGATTGCTACTACAATGCGAAGATCCTCAATCCCACCCCACCTGCCCCCGCATTTTCGGGCCTGCCTCTTATGGTGTCTTGTGTCTTTCGGACGGGACTTGCCATCGTCCTCGGCGTGATCACGCTCAGTCCTGGCGTTTTGCCCTCGTCTCGGGCGCTGGCAGCTGAGTCGGCGATCGACTTTGGTCGGGATATTCGGCCAATCCTTTCCGAGAATTGCTTCTTCTGTCACGGTCCCGATTCAGGCGATCGTCAAGCGGGCTTGCGTCTGGATGTTCGTGAGGCAGCCATTGATCACGGAGCGATCGTCGCTGGTGATGTCGACGCCAGCGAGCTGATCAGCCGGCTGGACGAGACTGATCCGGACTTGTTGATGCCCCCGCCGGAGTCGCACAAGAAGCTGACCGACGACGAAAAGGAGTTGCTACGACGATGGGTCCAGGAAGGGGCCGTGTATCAGCAACATTGGTCCTTCCAGCCACTCGATCGCTCGTCGGTGAAGGCTTCTTCGGCATCGGTTGTCGACCAGTTCATCCAGTCGCGGCTGTCCGACTTGAGCGTGGAGATGTCGCCATTGGCCCGGCCCGAACGACTGGTCAGGCGGTTGCACCTGGACGTCGTTGGCTTGCCGCCCACCTGGGCCGACGTTAAGCGGTTCAAGTTTGCATTCGAAGCGGATCCTGCCTCGGCGATTGCGTCCGAAGTGGATCGTCTTCTTCAGTCTCCCCACTACGGGGAACGGATGGCGTCGGTCTGGTTGGATGTGGTTCGCTATGCCGACACCGTCGGTTTTCACGGGGATCAAAACCAAAACATCTTTCCTTACCGCGACTGGGTCGTCGAGGCGTTCAATCGAAACTTGCCATTTGACGAGTTCACGCGAAAGCAAATCGCGGGAGACCTGATTCCAGGAGCGACGACGGAAGACCGAGTCGCGTCCGGATTCAATCGACTGAACATGATGACCCGCGAAGGAGGCGCGCAGCCGGGTGAGTACCTGGCCAAGTACGCGGCCGATCGCGTTCGCACCGTCGGGATGGCATGGTTGGGGATGACGACGGGATGCGCCGAGTGCCACGATCACAAGTTTGACCCCTTAACGACCAAGGACTTCTACTCGCTCGGCTCGTTTTTTGCCGATGTCGAACAGTGGGGTGTCTACAACGACTACGGGTACACGCCCAATCCCGATTTGAAGGGATTCAGCAACGAGTTCCCTTTCCCGCCTGAGATCGAGGTCGTTAGCGAGCCGCTCCGCCGCCGGCAGCTGCAACTTAGGCGTGAGCTAGCATCCCTTGCGATAGACCAGCTTCGCGAGTTGAGATCGGGCGAGGCAAACGCGGATATTCGTCAGGCACCAGATCGATGGTGGCAGGCCACGTCGCGATGGTTGATGGAGCATCCCAGCGGCTGGGCGACCTGCGATGCGATCGAGCAACCGCAAGATCCGAAGAGTAATTCCACGCGGTCATTCGACTTGCAGACGATGCAGGAGAACCGTTGGGTCTCCTTGCGCGTCGATCTGGATTTGCCGGCTAATTCCGCATCACGTCGCGTGGAGATTCGATTACTCAAAAAGGGCGCCGACGGAAAGGTCCAGTCCTTGCCGCTTCGCCGAGGCGACGCGAATCGGTTCTTACCGCGATTCAAGAGTACCGCCGCTGTCCACGATGTCGCAGGGCAGTGGTCGGTTCCCGCAACCGATGCTGAAGGACGCGTTCGGCGCGAAAGAACGCACCAGTAC
>JBCCUO010000068.1:0-9632 GCA_039196805.1 Planctomycetota bacterium
CACGCTGGACCGAAGTGGTCGACATGCCGCTGGAGGCTCTTTCCAGGGAGCTGCTGCAGATCGCCGCTTCGATCAAGCTAAAACGCTACTCCAAGTCGGTACGTGGCCCCAAGAAGCCACCGCCCAAAAAGAAGGGCAACAAGCGGACGAACCACCTCTCAACGAAACGAATCCTCGATAAACGCAAGGAAAAGTGATGTTGGAAGCCCTGGCCTCCGCGGCTTCCGCTACGATTTGGGCGGTCGATTCGCTTCGCGGTGCGAGACGGCTCGGGACCACGGAGTAGTCTGTCGATTTTTTACTACGCTTCTTCTCTCGTACGAAGACAACAGAGCTTATCTCCAATTCGCAGGATCAAACAACCTTCGGCGTAGGCGGGACTCGCACCGACAGGGCCTCCCAAATCGAACCTGCTGATCTGCTGATAACGATCGGTCGCCTCAAGCAGCGTGGCCTTGCCATCCAGGCTGATCAATAAGACACGGTCATCGACGATCAACGGTGACGCGCCGTAGTCGCCCCCGACTCGTTTGACCCATCGATAGCTACCGTCTTTCGCATCCACGCAACTGGCGATGCCGCGATCATCCACCAGAAACAACAAACCATCCTTGAGCGCGGGTGACGGAACGTAGGGGGCGTTCTTTTCGATTCGGTACAGCTCTTCCGTTGGCTGCTCGGCGTCCGGGATGCGAACCGCAACTAGGTGATTTCCACCGCCACCGCTGCCCGCCGTTCCGATGGCGATGTCCCCGACCAATACCGGCGAGCTGCAACAACGGGCACGAAAAACGTCATTGGTCCAAAGCAGATTGCCTGACTGGACGTCGATTCCGAACAGGCCGTTGCCCGTATCTGATGCAATCAGTTGTTTCCTTCCATCCTTCATCTGATGCACGGCGGGCACGCCGTAGCACGCCCGCGTCGTTTTCAAGGGACGCTCCCAAACGGTCTGGCCACTCTCCCGATCCACAGCAATCATTCGCGACTGGCCCGGAGTCTGACCAGGACGAATTTGGTCCGCTTGCTGGGAGTTGAATAGGATGACCTTCTCATCAACCACCACCGGACTCGTGCCGAATCCATGCTGACTCTGCCAGCTGCCAAAGTCACGTTTCCAAACCTCGTTTCCTTTCAAGTCAAACGCCACCAACATCGTGTGCTCCGGATCACTCCAGGCTGCGAAGACGCGATCCCCGTCAACCGTCGGCGTACTGGACGCGCGAGTGTTGCGTTTGTGGATGCGTTGATCGATCAGCGGATACTGCTTGGACCACAGGACCTGCCCCGTCTTCAGATCGGCCGCATTGACGGCTATCTGGCGTGACGCAGGGACATATGTCAGGTAGAAGACCCGCCCGTCCGAAATCGCAACCGAGCCAACGTCACGCGATCCCAAGTCGATCGTCCAGGCATAGTCACTCTTGTCCCATCGATCAGGCAGTGCGCCCTGCGGAGTCATTCCCGTAGCCAGCGGGCCTCGAAAGCCGAACCACGACAGTTCGTCAGCGGCCCCAGCGGTGGTGGCGCAGGCGATAAGTCCCAGAACTGCCAAGCCTACCGTCGCGAGACACGAGCGCAATTGCGAGATTCCTTGCTGTGTGGCCCCGGAGACAAGAACGTTTGGACGGTCCGAACAAAAGGGATTGATCATGGCAGGTCGTTGACTGGAGCGATTGTGCGGCTGGCGCGGGCAGACCCTGGGCGCCAAAGCCAACATTGTAGGCGATCGGCGGATGCGGAATGCTCCGCTTGGGTGGTGACGTAAGTTTAATTCGCGCCTCGGTTTCCCCCACACGCATCAGCCTGCGATGTCCTACCGATACGAGATTCACCACGACATGGCCTGCTTGAGCGGCTTGCCCGACAACTGGGATGCACTCAGTCGTGGCAACCCATTTCGCCAACGTGCCTGGTTGGGCACATGGTGGAACCACTATGGGGAAGGCAGCGAGCCATTCTTGGTCTTGGCGAAGAACGATGCGGGAGAAGTCCGCGGACTACTGCCGTTGTATCGGGTCCATCAATCAGCCAAGGGACGCTTGCTACGAGCTTTCGGCGACCAGTGCGCCTGCACCGACTACTTCTCCGTGCTGGCTCGCGAGCCCGAGTCGATCGAGATCTCCGCCGGCATCGGGACCCTACTGGCCCAAGTTGCCCAAGACACTCGGCACGGGTGGGAATGGTGCGAGTTGCAAGGCGTTGTCGAAGGAGATCGACCAACACTGGTGTTGACGCAGCACCTGGCTGACGCCGGCGCTTCAGTGCATGCTCGTAGTCGCATGCACACCTGGTTCGCACGGTGCCAAGGCGATTGGGATCAGCACTTGGCCGCACAAAGTAAGCGCACCCGGCGCCGCCTGAAGGACTACCTGAAGAAGATCGATGAGGATCCGGACTTGCTGGCCACGGTTCAACACGATCCGAGCGATGTCGACTGGCAGGACACACTCAGTGAGTTGATTCGGTTGCATCAAGTTCGCTGGAGCGATCAGGGTCAATACGGGAGCTTTGCCTCGCCTGAGTTCTGCGACTACTTTCACGCCGCCGCCGACACCTTCATGCAGCGGGGGCAACTGTTGTTGGCATCGCTACGTCGTCGTGGCAAAGTCGTCGCTGCCAACGTCTATTTCGCCGGCACCGACGATCGACTGTACTGCTACAGTTCGGGCAACGATCTAGAGAGTGATGACTTGCAACCAGGGAATCTGTTGACCGCCTGGATGACCCGGTATGCGCACCAGCGGTGCCTGGCCGGAATCGATTACATGCGTGGCGATGAAGATTACAAACAACGACTCAAAGCGGACTCGCGGCGATTGCTGCACCTTGAGATCGCCAGCCCGACTTGGACGTCACGCCTCCTGTTCACGGCGTGGTCACTCAGCTTTGAAGCCAAGCAAGCCGTCCGGCGACATTCCGGACGGCTTCCCTTTGAAGTCTTAGAAATCACCTAGGGTGCGCGACTTCGAGACGCCGAACTGTCCTTCGTCATCCCCTTGAGCGAATCGCAACCGTTTTCGAACTAGGCCCCCTTGCCCCGATTCTTGAAGTTGCGTTCATTGAGGCTTCCTCCGGGAATGTGGGGCGCAGACGAACGCTCCGCGTCGGTGACGTCGTCTGGTGAGGGCCATCTCCGGTCCTGAGAGGCGCCCTGAAAGGCCGACTCTGTCGGAAGGCCCGGAGGAAGAGTGAAAGCGAGAGTCCTAGGGTTTCGTTCGTGGGACCACTTGCTTAGCGAGTCCGGAACGGTTGCCCGAATTGATTTGTTGGAATCACCGAGGGACGCGTCGTTCGCTGTTGCTGGGCAGGCGGCTGAGGCGGTGCCGGCTTCTTTTCGGCGAGGTTCCATCGCTTGCCATTCAACCCGGCAACTGGACTCCAGACCACATCGTCGCCGACAAACAGAATCGACGAGATGCTGCTGCCATTGATTTGAGCGACACCCCATTCGGTCTCGACAGTGATCAGCTTGACATCGGTCGCACCGGTGATGGAGTCACCGTTGAGCATGACGACCGTTGTGGACGCGTCGTCGGCGGACGCAAACTTGATCCCTGCCACTTCGGACAACGGAATTTGAGCGGCGCCAAACGAGGTCTTCATCTCCAACTGAGTTGTGTCGGTCAACGTGCCTGCGATCTTCGTCTTGCTGATCAGGTCAACCGTGACACTCAGAGGCCGAATGGCCGGAGTCGCCTTGGCAACCGGTGTTGCTGCGACAGGCTTGGCAGTGGGAACCGCTTTGGCCGGTTCCTGAGCACCGGCCAGGGGAGCCAATGCAACCATCACGAGGGCGGCCAATGGGCCACGAAGGGAATTCGAAAGCGTCATCAAGATGTCTCCACCAACGAAGTGGGGCGTAGAGGATGTGATTCATGGACGATCGAACGCGTTGGTCGATCGCTGTGATCGAAGGTAGTCACCCTTCCCCCGACAGCGAAGCCTTTTTCCCCGAGCGATTCGCCTGATACGGATCCCCACCGCGCGATCGATTCGATCGTCAGAACCGGTTCGGCACGTTGGGGGTCGCTGATGGCCAGTCGCGCGCCCAATCTCAGATCATCGCGAAAAGCGGATGATCCAGGCCAGCTCGCATGATCAATGAGCCGCTTGGCGCCAGCCTGGCGGGTGCCGTCGGATTGCTAGAACCCGCACGCTCGCGCGACGCGGCTGATCCGGGCTTGCTCGCTTGATCAATGAGCCGCTTGGCGCCAGCCTGCCGGGTGCCGTCGGATTGCTAGAACCCGCACGCTCGCGCGACGCGGCTGATCGGGGCTGGTTTGCATGATCAATGAGCCGCTTGGCGCCAGCCTGTCGGGTGCCGTCGGATTGCTAGAACCCGCACGCTCGCGCGACGCGGCTGATCCGGGCTTGCTCGCTTGATCAATGAGCCGCTTGGCGCCAGCCTGCCGGGTACCGTCGCATGGGTAGAACCCGCACGCTCGCGCGAAGCCGATGCAGCGTGAACGCACGAAAAAACGCGAGCGTCACAACGACGCCCGCGTTTCTGATTGATATCGTGGCTAGAAGGCCGACCAGGCGATCCCTAGTTGCAGGCACACGGTGCGGGAGCGGCAGGTGCCGAACCACAGCTGTCGCAGCCACCTGCCGAGGCGGCAACGGGTGCCGTGCCACAACCAGCTGCACTGCCACATCCGCCACCGACAGTCACTGCGGCCGAGCTGTCGCAGCAGGGGTTGATGACTTCTTCGACCAATCGAGGGATCATCTTGCAGACTTGTACCTGCGTTTCCTTCATCACGCAGACTGGTACGGTCACCGTGTAGTCTTCCACGACCTCTTCAGCAACGCGATCGTATCGAGTCACCGTGTAGGGCTCGACCGTGTACTGAGGTTCGTTGTAGGTGTAGCTGACTTCCTTGGTGCGAGCTTCCGTCGTGTAGGTCACGTGAGGAATCGTCTCGGTCTTGGTGACCGTCTCGTAGGACAGTTTCTTTCGCGTACGAGTCCGCGTCTCCTCGTTGTACTGAACGACCTTCCGCATACGAGTACGCGTTTCGTCGACGTAATTCACAACCTTCTTGGTCCCCGTTCGGGCTTCGCTGCGATAGGCGATCGTCGTGCATTCGTAAGGGATCTGCGTGGTTTCCTGTTCGTAAACCGTGTAGCTGACCTCTTGGGTTTCGGTCGTGTTCGTCGTGACAGGAACGGTCTCGGTCATCACGTTGGGAACCCAAACCTTCTTGGTCATCGTGGTCGTGCCACAGCCGGCCGATGTTGCCGGCGCTGCCGCTCCACAGCCGCCACCGCAAGACGAAACGACACTGCCGCAGGGCGACGAGCAAGCCGAAACACAGCCGCCACATGATGAACCGCATCCGCTGGACACGCCGCATCCGCCGTAGCTGACGACATTACCGCAGCCACCGGAGACCATCGCGGGCGCCGAGGCCACTTCTACGACCTGCTCTTCCCAATGGCCGTAGTCTTTGGTCACGGTTTGCATCTTCGTCACCGGGACGCACATCGAAACGGTACGAGTCTTCGTCACCGGAACTGCGTTGGTCACGGTTTTCATTTTTTGAGTCGTCACCGGGTAGGGCACGTTCACGTTGTAGGTGAACGTCTCATCAACCAGCTGTGGTACCTTAACTGAGTACTCCTCGGGTACATCGACCAGTACCGGTACCTTCACGGTGTAGTCTTCGGAGACTTCCGTCCACACGGGCACGGACTCGGTGACCTCAACGGTCTTTTCTGATTTGACGGGAACCAAGACGGAATACTCAATCGTCTTGGTCTCCGTCTTGGGGACGTTCACGACCTTGGTGCGATATCGCTCCTCGGTGACCGGCACGGTCTTGTAAATCGTCTTGGTGCGTTGACGCGTCTCGGTTTGATTCTCCATCACGCTAACCGCTCGGGTCTCGGTGACGTACTTGGCTTCCATCACCAGACGGTAGCCCGTGACCGGTTCGCAAAGCGACTCGCCCATCGCGGGTCCGGAGACACTGGTGACAACGCCACTGGAGACGACTTCGCCGGCGGCAACGCCGCATCCAGCTGCCGAACTCATGGCAACACCACCGGCGGCGCCGCATCCGTCACCGCATCCAGCGACCGAAACGGTTCCACAGGGATCGCTGCATCCGCCACACGGAACGCAGCTGCCAGCGCTGGCGACACTGGACGAAACCAGCGCGGCGAACACCGACATTAGTAAGGCAACCCTCTTCACAGGTGCTCTCCTCAGGTAAGTAAACTCAGAACGGGCAGGCAGATCATTGCGTTCGGGGGGCCATAGCGACCCACCCAACGCATGAACCTACTTGAGCGAGTCGGGCATACAACCTGCCTGAGTTAAAAAATCGCGATTTTCGACCCAGAATGCGTAATCGGTGCAATCCGCAAACTCGATGCATTCCACCGCCACGCCACGACTGACGTAATCCTCCTCTTTGGACGTTTCGCCGGATCGATCCCTGCTTCGCCCGCCTCGATAGGATCGTCTAGGCGGTAACGCCGACTACTGTCCGGAGTAACGCGATCCGCACCCACCGGATCGTCAAATCCCCATCCCGTTGTGGTTCCGCCATGGTTTTGCGTCATTCGATGAATTCGCCGGCGACAATTCGTCTCGTTTGTCCGAGTAGGCTGCTCTTCGCTATCGCCATGATGTCCGCGTCGCTCACCAACCTGACCGGACCGTTCCGAGCGCACGCCCAGTCCGTCGAGACCTCAACTTCAACAGCGCAGCTTGCCAGTCAGGAGCCGGTCGTGGCCCGCGTTGAGATGCGTTTGGCCGACGGGGACAAGTTGATCGACATCATCGAGCAAGGCGACCTGCTGACGGTGATCGAAGACCGTGGTGACGACTACGTGATTCAGACGCACGACGGCACTCGCGGAGCCGTGGCCAAGGTCAATGCCGTCAAGTTGGCTGAATCCACGGACGTCTACGGCGAACTGATCGCACGAAATCCCAAGGAAGGCCGCTATCACACACTACGCGCTTCCGCATGGTGGGCGTTGGGCAAGACCCAAAGGGCACTGGAGGACTTTGATCTTGCGATCGAGAAGGGCTACACGGCGGCGCATGCCTACACCAGCCGAGGTCTCTTTCACGCTTCGATGCGTCAATACGACGAAGCGATCGCAGACTACAGTCGCGCAATGGAAATCGAACCGGATGCGATCGCACCACTGATCAACCGTGCCGCCGCTCATGTATCGGCCGGGAGGTTTGATGAAGCGATCCAGGACTACACAGACGCCATCAAGCTCAAGCCCGATACCATCTCGCTGCTGCAACAGCGAGCGGTCGCCCACAAAGCGGCCGGCAAACTAGACTTGGCCGCCGACGACTTCACAAAGATCCTAAAAATGGAACCCAACCGTTTCAGTGCGGTGATGGGACGCGGCTACGTTCGATTTCAACAACAGAACCATGAGGCGGCCGTCCAAGACTTTGGCCGCGCCATTGAGCTGAATCCTCTGGACGCGGTCGCGCACAACAACCGTGGGTACAACCTGATGCAGCTAGGACGGGAAAAGGAAGCAGCAGACGACTATCGAAAAGCGATCGAGCTAGCACCGAAGTACGGATTGGCGTTGCAGAATCTGGCCTGGTTGCTGGCAACAGCCAAGGACCAGGAACTCCGGGACGCCGATCAGGCCGTCGCCACCGCCAAGACGGCCTGTGAGATCAGCAACTATGCCGCTGTTGGAGACCTCTCCGCATTGGCTGCGTCGCTCGCCGCACAAGGCAAATTTGACGAGGCAGCCGGATGGCAAGAGAAGGTCGTCGAGGCGGTGTCGGATGCCTTCAAACCGTTCGCCCGCAAGAACCTGCAACGCTATCTGAATGAAAAGCCGTTCGCCGCGGACCCCGATGCGGCCGAGAAGCAGGAGCGGATCGCCGCGGAAAAGGCGAAGAAGTAGCGGTGGTTAGCTTTTGGCGGCCAGCTTTTGGCGAAGAGTAGTATGCCCTCGTTCCATGGCTCCGCCATGGAACGCACTGCGCCGGAGGCTCTGCCTCCACATCGCACCTGCGTTCAGTCGTGAGCTGGTTCTTTCATCTGGGCGCCGCCCGCAGGGTCTTGGTTTCGAGTCGACCGACCCGCGGGGGCAATTGGCCGGGCCGTTGGCCCTGATGCCTCGTTCCCTTCTCAATCTTCTGTCATTGAAGCTTTTGTCAGTACTTCCCCTGACCAAACTCTCGCTGCCTTCCGCTCCCAATTGTCTGTCCCCCATTTTTCTGTCGGCTCCACATCCTAAGCGTTCGACCCGAACAACTGACAACTGCGCCCCTACGACGCGCAAGTCCGTGTCCCCCCAAAAGTTCCGATCGCGGACCGTTGCAAGCCGCAATTGCGTTCTATGTTTGCATGGGTCGTGGTTTGGTTCTGACGCGTTGTCGTCCCAACCCCATCAATCGTCACGACCCTCAACCGCGCCGCGGCGAATTGACAGGGTGATTCGATTGGATCGAGTCGAAGTCCTGGTGACCGAAGCGCACGGGTTCATCGGTTTTTCAGCGTTAGGACAACACAGCCATGCGACAAGGCCAAGCACTCGGAGCGGAGCCCAACCGCCAAGAGCAATTCGAAGAGATCAAGCGGCGCATCCACAGCAAGCTGGTGGACAAGCTGGATCTGTCTCGTGTCGGCGACATGAAGGGCGACACGCTGAAACGCGAAATCCGCATGGTCGTCGAACACCTGTGCGACGCCGAAGACACACTGCTGAACCGTCAAGAACGAGAGCGGATTGTCGACGAGGTGCTGGACGAGACCTTCGGCTTGGGGCCGCTGGAGATCATCCTGAAGGACGCCAAAGTCAGCGATATCCTGATCAACGGACCAAAGAACATCTACGTCGAAAAAGGCGGCCAGATGCAGAAGTCCGACGTGGAGTTTCGTGACGGAAAGCACCTGCTGCAAATCATTGACCGAATCGTCAGCAAGGTTGGCCGACGTGTCGACGAAACTTGTCCGATGGTGGACGCTCGTCTGGAGGACGGATCGCGGGTCAACGCGATCATTCCCCCCCTCGCACTGGATGGAGCGGCCGTCAGTATTCGGCGTTTCGGAAGCAATCCGCTCAAGCTGGAAGACTTGCTGAACTACCGCGCGTTCACGCCGGAGATGGTGATGCTGCTGGAAGGCTGCATCAAAGCTCGTCTGAACATGATCATTGCCGGCGGTACCGGTTCTGGAAAAACGACCTTGCTGAACACGTTGTCGTCGTTCATTGGTCACGAAGACCGCATCGTGACGATCGAAGACGCGGCTGAACTTCAGCTTCAGCAAGATCACATTGTCCGCCTGGAAACTCGCCCTCCCAACATCGAAGGGAACGGGGCGGTGACCGCGACCGACCTGGTCAAGAACGCCCTGCGGATGCGACCCGAACGGATCATCATCGGGGAATGTCGTGGCGGAGAAACGCTGGACATGCTGCAAGCGATGAATACGGGCCACGATGGCTCACTGACCACGATCCACGCCAACACGCCGCGTGACGCCGTCGCGCGTCTTGAGACTCTGGTGATGATGTCGGGATTCGAATTGCCGGTGAAGGCGATTCGGCAACAGGTTTCCGGTGCGGTCGACGTCCTGATCCAAGCCAACCGACTGCAAGGTGGACCGCGTCGTGTGACGGCGATC
>JBCCUO010000069.1:0-9581 GCA_039196805.1 Planctomycetota bacterium
CCCGAGAATCGGACGCACATGGTATGGGACCGCCGCCTTGATCCTGAGTCGGATTGACAGGCCGGAAGCCTATCCCCCAGGAGCGGCGAAGTGCTGCTTGAACGCTTCGATCGTTTTGACGGCGGCCGTCTCCGCATCGGGCAGAGGGAAGGCTTCGGCGGAAAGGTATCCGTCGTAGCCAATCTCCTTGATTGCCGCGGCGATGGGGGCAAAGTCCATGTGCCCCAGCCCCATCGCTCGTCGATTCGAATCGACAAAGTGGATGTGACCGATGTGCGAACGACCAGATCGAATCGCTTCGGCTAGATCGGACTCTTCGATATTCATGTGAAACAAGTCGGCCAACAGCTTGACGTTCTTCGTTGCCAACGTCTCCATGAACGCGACCCCTTCGCTGACCGTCGTCAGCAGATTGGTCTCGTAACGGTTCAGTGGCTCGTAGATTAAGGGGACACGTTTTTCTTCCGCATACTGTCCCAAATCGTTCAGAGCCAACCTGAGGAAGCCAAGCGCGGTTTCGCGGTCAACGTCACCGCCCCATCTCCCCTGCATCGATCCGATGATGGCCGGCGCGTCCAACGCGGCGCCGAAGTCGATCATCGAGCGAATGAATGCGGATGCGGCCTCACGTTGGGCCACGTCAGGATCAGTCAGGTTGAGGCCATGCTTGACCATCCCGGCGCCGGTACCGACCGCCGCAACCTTGAGTGAGTACCTCGCCAACAGACCTTCCAGTTCCTCTCGGTCGACCGCGTCCGGCGACGGCGCAAAGATCTCGATGGCGTCGTACCCAAGCTCGGCCGCGCGCTGGCAAGCGGCGGGACTGCCGTCCCAAAATACAAACGGCCCGCCGCGGGCTTCTTCGACTAGGCTGACAGTGATTGCGGATCGGATCATTTGGTTATTGGTGCAAGGGTACGCTGGAAAGGAAGCCGCTGATCAGGATTCGCGTTCGTCGCCAGAGTCGCGGACCGCTCCGCCCGTCATCGCGTTTCTGGGGACGCGCTGCGATCGGCAAGTGATCGGCGACGGTCAAAGACGGATTCGTCGTCCTCAAAGCTCGATGACCGCTTTGATGACGCCCGACTCGGGGCGTGTGAACGTTTCGAATTGATCGATCACGTCGTCGAATGTCGTCCGGTGAGTGACCCAGGGGCCGGTATCGATGGTTCCGTCTTCGATCAAGCGAATGATTCGGGGGAAGTCGCTGGGCAAGGCGTTTCGAGCCGCCTTGATTGTCATCTCGGGACGGTGCATCGCAGCGTGCTTGAACGTCAGTTCCGACGTGGTGATGCCGACGTACACCAAGGTTCCCGTGTGCGCGACGTACTGCAGGGCGGCCGACATCGAATGGTGATTGCCGGTTGCATCGGTGACTACGGCAAAGCGATCCCCACCGGTGATGTCGCGTATCTGATCCAGTTCGCTGCCGTCACCTTGGAATTGAACCGTATGATCTACACCGTACGTCTGTTTGCAGAACTCAAGCCGCGACTCGACCATATCCATTACCGTGATGGTCGCGCCCGTCAGCCGCGTGAATTCCAATGTGGCCAATCCAATGGGCCCCGCGCCAATGATTAGTACATGGTCGCCTTCGCCCGACGCGCCGCGATCCGTTGCATGACACCCAATCGCCAAGGTCTCGACGAGCGCGAGTTGTTCGTAAGTCAGTTTTGATGACGGGTGAAGCTTATCCGCACGAATCAGAAATCGCTCGCAAAGCCCACCATCGACCATCACGCCGATGACATTCAAGGTCTCACAGCAGTTGGAATTCCCCTTGCGACAAGCGTAGCAGCTGCCGCAATTCATGTACGGCTCGACGCTGCAGCGGTCACCGGGCTTGACGTTGGTCACACCCTGTCCGACCGCGACCACCTCGACGCCCAACTCGTGCCCCGGAATCCGCGGGTACTGAAAGAAGGGAAACTTTCCCAGATATCCGCTGTAATCGGTGCCGCAGATCCCCATTCGGCGTGTCCGTACCAGCGCTTGTCCCGGAAGGGGGGCAGCCGGTTCATCAACGTCCACCACCTGGAAGTTCTTGGGTTCTTCCAGTCGAATTGCTTTCATAGTCTTGCTTAGGTTGGTTGCTGCGGCGGGATGCGATGAGATCAGGCGGCGACCGGATCATTGTTTTCCGGACGGCCTTCGATGTAGAACCAGTTGTGAATGGGAGCCAGGATCGCTTGCACCTCGGAGAGCAATGTCTCGTCGATCGGTTCTTCCGCCCACTGGGCCCACTGTGAAATTCGATCTGGATTAGCCGAACCTGGGATGCAGGTCGCGAACTCTTCGTTGGCAATCGAAAACTGCAGGGCCAGTTTAGCGATGTCGCTACCTCGCTTCGCACAGTGATCAATCGCCTGTTGGGCCACTTCGCGGACGTGGTCGGTTGCCTTGTGCCATTCCGGCAGCGGAGCCGAGGTCAGCAGGCGGGCACAAAATGGAGCCCCGTTCATCAATCCAACCCCTTTCGACTTGGCAGTCGGAATCAACTGCGTTGCCATGTCGTTTTGTAGCGTGTAGTGATTGTAGGTCAGCAACACGTCGATATCTGTTTGCGCCATGATGTCCTGGAACATCTTCATCGGATATCCGCTGACGCCGACAAACCGGACCTTACCCAGTTCCACTTGGCGGCGCAGTGCCGGCAACGTCTCGTTGATCACGATCGAGTAGTCGACAAACTCGATGTCGTGACACAAGGCGATATCCAGGTAGTCGACCTTCATCCGCTCCAGCGAGATGTCGATACTTTCGGCGACCCGTTTCGCGCTGAAGTCGAAGTGCTGTGGCGCGTAACGTCCCAGCTTGGTGCCAAGGTAGTAGCGGTCCCGCGGGATCTCGGGCAACACCTTGCCCAGCAGGATTTCACTCATTCCGCGGCCGTAGTAGGCCGCCGTATCAATGAAGTTCATGCCGCAGTCCAACGCCACGTGAACACAGCGAAGGGCATCGCCCAGATCGACGTTGCGAAACTCTTGCCCCAGAGACGAGGCACCGAAGGACAATTTGGTCAACTCCATACCGGTTTGACCAAGCGGACGCGTCTGCATGCGTGACTCTCGACGGAGAAGACTAGGTTGACCAAAGGCCAGAGTCTGACCAGCTTAGCCTCGACCTGGAATAGCCAGACCAATACCCAGCATGTCAATTTTTAACCTAGCTAAATGACTGCGTCGATGATGGCAGACACTTGATCGGGCGAAGTTTCCGTCCGTTGCGGTCGTGCCTACTTGGGTACCAGCCATCGCACCTGGTATGGCCGCAGATCAATCGCCGATGTCGCATCGATCGCTTGGTCGGCAACCAAGTCAAATCCGTCTTCGCCGCCCAGTGCCTGGGTGATCGCCTTCGAGTCCACGCGGCGAACCTGGTCAGAAAGGTTGCAGAGGGAGACCAGCGGTTGTCCATCTGCAGACGTACGGACAAACCCCAGCGTCCCGTCAGTCGGAAGATCCAGAACCGATTGCGGCGCCGATGGGTGGAACGCGGGCTGTTGTCGACGCAGCCGCAGTAGCTGCTGAAAGCCGCCGAAGATGCGGCGCTGCAGTCCATCGGGCTCGTCCAGTCGAGTCTCCAAGACCGACCGCTCGTACTTATGCCGGTTGATCCTACGGTTTTGCCCTGAGCGTTCCATCCCCTCGATATCGTTCGGCGATCCCACCAAGCTGTGGAAGTAGATTGCCGGCATGCCCTGCATCGCCAACATCACCGCCTGCGTTGCGAGGAACCTCCGCGAGTGTTCTGATGGCGGAACGACACTTCGATCGGCGACCGCGTCCACGTACGTGATGTTCATCTCATAAGGGCGCTCGGTCCCGTCACTCATCGCTCGCATGTTGACCCGACCCTGATGACGTCGAACCACATCCACCAGCCGATCGATCCGATCATCCGAGACCAAGCCTTCCAGTGGTCTGACACCAACACCATCGTGTGATGCCGTGAAGTTGAAGAACGTCGTTTGATCAGACGGCGGTTGCAGCGACGCCATCCAGTCCCTCAGTGTGTCCGTTTGCCCGCTGTGAATGGCATCCAGCATCAACGGTGGCAAACTGAACTGATAGACCATGTGGGCCTCGTCAGTGCCATCGCCGAAGTAGGAGATATTCTCTTTGTGTGGCACATTGGTCTCGGTAAGGACCAACGTACCTGGTACGGCCAGGTCCAACACGCGACGCATAAGCTTGACGGCCGCATGAGTCTGCGGAAGATGCAAGCATGTTGTCCCCAGTTCCTTCCAAAGGAAAGCGATCGCATCCAAGCGGATAATGCGTGCACCGCGACGCGCGTATTCGACCAAGGTTTGCAGCATCGCCAACATCACATTGGGATTCTCATAGTTCAGGTCGACCTGATCGGCGCTGAACGTCGTCCAGATGTGCCTGGTGGTGCCGTCGCCCGCCTGGTAGGGCGACAGCAAGGGCAAACTGCGCGGACGAATGACCGCGGAGAGATCGGCCGCTGGATCTTGGTCGATAAAAAAGTCGGCGTACGCTGGATCGCCCGCCAAATACTTCTGAAAATACTCGTGTTTCTGCGAGCAGTGATTCAGGACCAGGTCAAACATCAAGTCGGTCGCCAAGCCAAGATCCTCGATGTCCTCCCAGGTGCCTGAATCAGGGTCCACTGCCAAGTAGTCGACGACCGAAAACCCGTCGTCGCTGGTGTAAGGATTGAATGGCAATAGGTGCACGCAGTCGATCAACGAAGGCAATTTGTGGTCGACCAAGAAGGAACGCAGCGCGGCGAGCGGATGATGACCTTGCTGGCGGATCTGATCGGCGTAGGTGATCAGAACGACGTCGCGGTGATCCCAAAGTGAAGGCTGGCCGGTGGCGTCAGACCCCGAAGGATTGTCGCCGATCATCGCTTCGATGCCCCGCGCCAAGACGTCGGGTACGTGGCCGTAGATTGATTGAAGTAGTTCCGCGGCGACCGTATCGAAGCTCTCTGCCATCAAAGGTGTTCCTGTCCTGTGAAGTTGGTAACCAGTGCGCGAAGTTTCCGTCTGAGCACGCTGTAGCTGAAGAACGCCTTGCCGATTTCGTAGTTGAAGTCCACGATCTCGTCGCGATACGCCTTGTCGCTGATGATCTTTTTGACGCGAGTGACCACGTCTTGCGTCAGATACCCGTCCATCGAGATGACCTTGGCACCTTTCGGTTCGATGTCGGCAACGAAGATGGAGTAGCGGTTCACCAACACCGGCTTGCGAAAGTAGAAGGCTTCCAACAAGGCGTTTCCAAAACCTTCGTAGATACTTGGATAGGTGATGAAGTCGGCCTGCGAGTACGCGTCACCGAGCGTGTAGACTCGTTTTCCCTTATCGTCGATGAACCGTTTGTCATCGACCCGTTCATCCACCAAGCGCAGATCCACGCCCTGAGCCTCGGCCAAGTCCCTCAAGACGTTCAAGTACTCATTGCCTTCGTCTCCGCTGGCATGTGAGATCACCAGCTTGCACTTGTCGTTCCGCAAAGCCGCAACCAAGCTGATCGCGTGCTCGATGCCTTTGCGAGGGACGACGCGCGTGGGTTGCAAGAACATGATGTCGTCGTCTTCCAGTCCGATGTCTTCGCGAAAGTGGCAGGCATAATCATCCGGCTCGGCCGGTTCGTTCTCGAAGTCCAGAACGTTGGGAACCAGGATGGATGAGACGCCACGACGATGGCTCAAGTCTTCTTGCGCGAACGAATTGATTGTCACGTTCTGAATCTGAGGCAGTGCTGGCGGAAATGCCATCCACAGAAAGTCCGTGACGGCCGAAACGCTAAATCGATCTCGTTCCCAATAGAAGTCGTGGTGGTGTGCGATCGTCGGAAAACCGGTTTCCGCAATGAAGTTGGTCAACGCCACGCCAAGCGGCAGATTCATGGGAATACACAGCGCGTTCTGCACAATCAACAAATCCAGCTCGAACCGACGCGTGAACTCTTCGATTGTCTTCTTGAGGTAATCTGCCAGCGTGTAGATCCTCTGCGTCACGTCGGCAGTTCGAGTGCGTGTGCCGAAGGATCGGCGGTTAATCCATTCGATGTCTGGATGCCCAAAGTAGGCGTGGGGAACGACCATCGACGACGAGTCGTCGCGATCGCTAAGCCCGGAATACCAATAGCTGGTGTGGCGATGATCCCACAGCACCTGAGCCCATTTGGCGCTCTCCAACGACACGCCATCGGTCCCGGCAAAACGGGTTCCCACAAAACCAATTCGAACGCCCATCGCGATGTCAATTACCTAGGTGTCTCTCTTGTGCAGCCGGGCTACCATCCGGCGAAATGCATGGTCTTTGGCTTTGCTTGGCATCGCGTCAACCGATGCAATCTAGCACTTGACTAAGCTTCGTCAGTACCAAATCGGGCTGAATCTCGCGACATCGGTCATCATCTTGCCGTTGGCGACAGCTACGGGCGTCCCCGGCGAACCAGGCCGTACGAAGGCCCGCCTGAGAAGCGGCCCACACATCGTTCAGCATGTCGTTGCCCACATACAACGCCTCTTCTGGCATCACGCCCGCCAAGCCGAGTGCTCGGACCAGAACGTCGAACAACCTCGGGCCCGGTTTGGCCTGCCGAAATCGATTGGAGAACACGCACAAATCCGGGTCGAAGCCGGATCCGGTCAACGACTCACCCAGCAAATCCTCGATCAAAAGGGGTGTGAAAACCTGAGCGTTACTGACGATGCCCAAACGCATGTCTTGCTCGGCCAGTTCACGCAGTAACGATCCGGCCCCCGGCATTGGCCAGGTTGGGTTGGCTCGAGCCTCGTATTCGGCAGCCAACCGGCAAACCAAGTCGACGCGTTCGGCCTCAGCTGCGTAGCCGGCTGAACGCAGGGTCACCCGCCAGACATCAACGATGTCGACTTCCGGTTTCGGAACCTGATCACTTCGCCGTTCCCGATGGGAAGACTCAATCGCCTGTTTCCACTGCGCGATGTCAGGAAGCGAATCGCTGCTCAATCCGACGGCCTGATAGGCATCCTCAAGGTGTTGTCCCCGGTCTTGATCGTTTGCGGTGCCGACATCGCCGCTTCCACTAACCAGTAGCGTGCCGTAGATATCGAAGACTACAGCCTTCACTGCATCCAAACGCATCAGGCGGGGCTGATGAGACGTTTGGATCGGTAGCAACTCGTCGCGTCGCTCCACAACCGGTGCAAGCCAGCGCTGAGCGTCGGGGATTTCACACGTCATAGCAGCTGAATGATTCCGTTCGGCAGGGGAAGTAGGGACGGACCTTGCTGACCAAATCGATCGCAGAACCGTCAAACGCACGTTCGATGTCAGACGTCCTGGGAACCTCGGTGGCCTTCGACGGCTCGGTTGCCAAGACGGCGCGATAGGTTGTCAGCAAACGTTCGGTGGATCTCTGCACGTTGTACTGATCGCTGACGATTTGGCGGTTATCCGCAATCAATGTTGGATCGACCGGCGAGTTGAGTTGGCGAATCACGTCATCGTTTCGCGATCTCGTCTCCGCTTCAAAGCCTGGATCCCGATGTAGTCGACCGAGCACAGCGATTTGGCGTTTCGGCGTCAGACGCGCAAAGTCGATCGTTCCATCGTGATCGCTCGTTGTGTCCTGATCCCATGGGGGACGAAATTGGACAGGCAGCTGAGCCCACGCGGAGTCAAAGGCAGCTCGCGCTTCCGCACGGCTCTCCCGCAACCACTCTGGATCGCCAGGCACCAGGATGTGCGAGTACATGCCGTCTGCCCGCAAACCGCTGGACCGAAAGTCGTCGACCACGGTTGGCAGTTCACGTGCAATGACTGGTCGGGCGGCAAGCCAAGGTTCCAGGAAGGCCATCCCAAATCCCTCTGCCACGCTGGTGGAAAGGATGAATCGGGCGGCTTTCAAATTAGTCAAGAACGACAGACCGTCATGGTGGGCGGCGTCGAACACGGCTTGCGGCGCCACCTGCTTAGCCAAGTCCATCCAACGCAAGTACGATCGTAGCTCCACCTCCGTTTTCGGTCGCAAGGTCAGGCCCGCGTGCATCCCCTCGGGCAACCAACGACTCAACAGCAGGAATTCACCGACGTTCTTTCTGCGAATGCCGCGGACTGGATAGAGGCACCAGGTTGCATCGGAAGGGAGCTCACACTCTTGTCGAACGATTGACAAGGCCTCGTCCGGCTGCACCGCAGAGTCGTCGTCTAGATCGAAACTATTTGTCAGGCAATGAAGGCGACTGGCAGGCACTCCCAGTCGCCCCAGCACCTTTGCATCTGCGTTGGTCAGCGTGGCAAAGTGAACCGGGAGCTGCGACGGATAGAGCGTTTGATCAAGGTCCTGGGGAGAGTTTGCTCCCAGCCGACGAACAAGATGCAGATAGTTTTCTGGGCGATTGTCTTCCGCGAAGTCGTGGATCTGTAAGAGCAAACGCCAACCCTGACGAGCCAACTCATGAATGGCCAAGACCGCAGCCGCGTTCTTGCCAAGACTGTGATTGTGCCAGTGCAATATGGTTTGGCCCGGCTCGCATTCCCACTGTTCCAGATGCCGCACCAACGTTCTGACGATCTGATCTGCCTGGTCGGAAGCGGATTCTGGCGGCTCCGCCAACGCATCGTACTCCAGACAGGGAATCGACTGGACCGACAGCGCATGTTGATGGAATCGCGTTTCGAGGCATTGGCGATCCAGTCCGTCGTTTCTGGGCCCAGCCACCAGCGACACACGCTCAATATCTGAAATGGTCGCCAGCGATCGAACTTGGTTCTGAACGACCTGGGTGACCCCCCCACGCTGGTAGTGGGAATGTAGAATGACGACCTTCACGCGAAAATGTCTGGTGTATCGGCTTCGATGAGTCGCCTGGGGATGCGATCAGCAAGAATCGGGCAGCAGGCTGCTTAGCGGAAACCATGGCGGCGAGGCGACTCAGCGTCAATCAGGCCAACGTCGCGACCTGGCAGCCGAAGACGCCGTAATTGTCTCTGCATGGTTACTGATTGGCTGCAAGGGCGGGTACCCAGTCACTACAATATGCTGTCTTGCGGCAGCACCGACTTCCGCGTGACCTTCGTATCGAACTCCGCTTAGACACGACCTATGCGAAACCTTCATCATTTGCTGTTCTCGGCCGCCGCCATCCTGTTCACCACCAGCAGCGTATTGGCTGAGGAAGCGACCGAAAGAGTCCTGCTGGGTGCCGATGATTCTCTGACCATGGGGATCGAAGGCTCGGGCCCTCTGACGACAGATGAATTGGAGACCTGGCTTTCCGATCCACAGCATCACCGAGTGCTCGAGGTTGAGTTGCCCAAAGGACTATCGGCGGCGAAGGGCAACATCTACATCCCCGAAGATAATCCCCTGACCCGGGCCAAGATCGAACTCGGGCGGCAGTTGTATTTCGACACGCGTCTGTCGGCCAACAACTCGATTTCATGCGCGTCGTGTCATGCACCTGATCAGGGTTTTGGAGCTTACACCCAGTTCGGCGTGGGCATTGACGGACAGGAAGGCGGCCGGAACTCTCCGGTATCGTACAATCGCATTCTGAGTAAGGCTCAGTTCTGGGACGGTCGCGCGGCGTCGCTTGAAGAACAGGCCGTC
>JBCCUO010000070.1:0-9491 GCA_039196805.1 Planctomycetota bacterium
GTTGCGGCTCATTCTCCGCTGAGTCGGGCTGCGATCCATTGGGCAGCAAACCTGCCAAGCCACCATCGTCGATCATCAGTTGCGATGCAGCGAAAGCCAGCTGGATCTCGCGGCACATCACTTTGAGTGCCTTTCTAGGACGGACGTAGTCCTTCCCTTCGAACTCGCGAACCGTGGCCCCGATCCACTCGCCGTGCCCGCCCACATCGGCCGAGGGCGCCGCTCCGCCGTCAGTCCGCTCGGCCAGCCAATGAATTCCGGTTCGACCACCGAGCAAAGCGTCCCAGAAAGGGGTTCGCCCGATTCCGATCGGCGAAACTATGCCCAGTCCGGTGATGACGTTCTGAGAATCCGGCACGGTTGACTTTCGTTTCGTGAAGCTTGGGTCACGGCGAAGCTGGCTGACGTCCGGCCAGAACACTGCTGCAAGCCAACAGTATGTTCGGTGGTCGACACTTCCACCACTGGCCGTCACTTGCGGCCCATTCGCGGTTTGGTTGCGCGGGTGGGCTTAGGTCAACGGATTGTCCTAGCTCAAGGGGCGGTCGTAGATCCGCAGTCGCTTGGTTTGCACCGCACCCCCACGCTCGATCGTGCCGCGAGAAAGCGAGTTGCTTTCCAGCACCCAGCTGAATTCCCCGATTCGGATTCCGTACTCAACAGCGTCGGGAAGAATTCGGGCCAACGTGACCAAGCCGAGTCCCCATTTCTGGTACTCGGGCAACACATTGGTACTGATCAACCGCAGGCGATCGATCTTCTTTTTTCCGGTCATCAACTTCAGCCAGCCCAGCGGGAACAACTTGCCGTTGATCGCCTTGATGAGCGGGTTGTAGTCCAGCAGCCCAAACCCGGCTCCGACAGGCTTTCCGTCGATCTCTGCCAGGCTGGTCAGCTCGGGAACAATCAGGTGTTTCAGTCCGTTGGCCTGATGGCGGAGTTCCGACTCACTCATCGGGACGTAGCCCCAAGTCCGCTGCAACGACTGGTTGTAGATTTCCAAGAATGACCGCACGTCCCGGTCAAAATGCTCGCGATCAATCGGTCGGCACGTCACGTCAAATCGGCGGATCGCTTCGTCAATCACGAACTGAAGTTTCGGATCAAGGTCCTGCAGCATGTCGACATGGGCGTCGTAGCAAAACAAATCCTGGGTCTTTTCGAAACCAAAGCCTTCGATCAACTTGCCATAGTACGCATGGTTGTACGGAATCAAGAATGTTGGCGGCGTGTCGAAGCCTTCGATCAGCAGTCCGCATTCGTAGTTCAAGCTGGGATGGACCGGACCACGAACGTCGGTCATGCCTTGATGCTTCAACCAATCACAGGCCGTTTGAAGGAGCAGGTCGCTGGCCGCTTGATCATCAATGCACTCGTAAAACCCAAAGAACCCACGTGATTCTTTATAGAGTCGATTGTGCGCGTGGTTGACCACCGCCAGCACACGGCCGACCGGCTTACCACTCTGGCGGACGACAAAGGTTTGCCCCAGCGCGTCGTCGTAGAAGGGATGACGCTTGAAGCCAACCATCTCTTTGCGAACCTGCCAGAGTGGAGGCACCCAGTTGGGATCCTGCTGGTAGAGTTCTGACTCCAGCCTCAGAAACTCGCGTCGGTCGGCACGACGGCTCACTGGCTGGCAGGTCAAGCTGGCGTTCATGGCGGTTGATTCAATGGGGCAAGTGGCGGGTGCGTTTCAAGCAGCGTCGTCTCGTCGGGGCATTCACCAATCGGTTCCACCGGGGTGAACAGTCTGGGCGCTGCAGGGCGGCGACGCGAGGGGCAGCAGACCGTATGCTGGCCGGCTGGTGTTGCCGGCCCAATCAATCCGCAGGAATTCTTGTTGAACCCTCCACACCTGATCCAGAGCGTTGCCAATCCCAAGCTCCGTCGACTGGCCAGGCTCCGCGACAACCGTCGACGTCGCCAAGCGTCCGCGGTGTTGGTCGATGGATGGCGGGAGGCCGGCATCGCCGCCAAAGCGGGATTGAAACTACGTGGTCTGTATGTCTCCGAATCGTCACTCCCGACAACGGAACTTCAGTCTCCTGGTCCAGGTGCGGTCGATCGGCAGTCGTCTGACTCGGCCGATCATGCTCAGGATCTGGTCCGCTTGGCAAGCGAACGTGACGTCCTTTTCGTAGTGACTGACAGCCTGATATCCAAGGTTGCCTATGGTCAGTCGCAACGTGGCATCGTGGCAGAGTTCGAGCAGCCGGTCCGAACCCTGGCGTCGTTGCGACTGGCGCCCGAGCCGTTGTTGTTGATCTTGGACCGGATCGAGAAGCCGGGAAACTTGGGGGCGATCTTTCGCTGTGCCGATGCGGCGGGCGTCGATGGAGTGATCGCGACGGGCGAAGCGGTGGATCTTTTCAACCCCAATGCGATCCGCAGCAGCGTGGGAGCGGTCTTCACCGTTCCAGCGGCGATCGCCGGCGAAGATGAGACGATGGAGTACTTGCGGCGTCACGAAATCCGACCGCTGGCCGCCCGCGTGGAGTCCGCGACGTCGATGTGGGAGATCGATTTTCAAGGTTCCCTGGCGATCATCGTGGGCAACGAGGCAGAGGGCCTGCAGGAACGGTGGTCCACCCACGGTGGACATCTGGTCCCCGGTGTGCGAATCCCCATGTGGGGCCGGATCGACAGCCTGAACGTGTCCGTTTCGTCAGCGATCTTGCTGTATCAGGCCCGCCAACAACGGCTCGGATGATTGCGATGACTGTCGCGTTCGTTGCCACAGGCGAAATCGCTGCAACGCGTTTGAGCGTCAGAATCGTTAATGTCGCGGCAGCCCTTACCCGATACGTAAAGCAACCGATAGTCCGCCCGACGGGCCTTCGGAGAAGCCAGGTGTGCCAGGGGGGTGCATTTGCGGACAAGGTTCGAAGCAGGCCGGCGTCATGCGCAAGCGATTCAACGATTCTCGACGTGTTGACAGTCCAGGTCGACAACGTCTGGCTGCTTTACTGCTGACCGTCTCCGGATCGCTCACGGTCGGCACAGTGGTCGACGCACAACAGCCAGGCTTGCCACGCCCGCCCCTGCCGATCACTGCACTGGGCAGCATTCAGCAGAACCCGTTCTGCGACGGCGACACCGCGTTCACCAACGCGCCGGTTCCCATTCGCCGAGCCCCAGTCGGCTCTATGGCAACGCCTCAGCGACCAACCCTAAACGGTACGTCAGCGTCGGCTCAATCGGCGGTGACTGAATCTGCCGCCGCGATCGCTTACCGCACGTTGCCTGCCCAGACGATCCCGGATGCTCGTCAACCAAACGCATACGCCAATCCGTACGCTGGAGTGCAGAGCGGCCGCCCAGGGGCGCCGACAGCAAACCGATCCGGTTTACCGACTGATTTGGCGCCCGCCGCAGTCGCGATCGAACCGGCCGTTTCACCCACATTGCGGACCGTCGCACACAACGACATCACGGTTCCCGCCGTGGTCGTGGCCCCTCAACTGGACGTGTTCCGTGGCGATCTGGAGGACGAGGCAGAAGACGACCAACCGGTCACGTTTTCGCTCAGCGATCTTGATGAGACCGGCGACCTAGCTGATCGAAGTGTGCAGGCTCAGCACGATGCCTCAGTGAAGCCGCAGCTGTCCGAGTCGGCCGCTGCTTTGCCAGGACAATCATCGGACGAGCCAGCCACGCTGACCGCGCCCGATGCTGAAGACCGCCTGAAGGCCACTTCCATTGCAGACAAAGCATCCGCAACATCAGACCTCGCCAATTCGCAAAGCGACACGGCGCCTGGCGACCGTCTGACAGGCGGCAGGGATCAGCCAGCGGAGGTTCGTGCTGCTGACGCAGTCAGCATGCAACCCGATCGAAGGGCCAAGCAACGCGAGTCGTTGCCGACGACATCAACCAAGCGACCTCCGCTTGCCCTGAACCTCGGAATGGTCCAGCCACCCAAATTCACCGAGTCGGCCGAACCCGCTACCAACGACGTGCTGAAGCGGATCGGTACCGAGTACAACGCGGCAATGCGAGCCGATCAGGCTGTTGAGCAGACTGAGCCACCAGCCTCCCTACCCATGCCGATTGAAGGCTTTGACGCGCTCGTCGAGTCCAATCCCTTCGTGGCAACTCCCGGCGACGACGAGAACCCCAATACCCGACGCCAAGTCGACGACTCGGTGTCCAGGCCGGCCGTAGTCTCAACTTCTCCGGTGCTAAAGGTGGTGGAACCACCGGCAATGGACAAGAGTTCGACGAAGAGCCAAGCGAAGCCAGCCCCGCCTCGGACGAACACCACGATTGCCAAACTTCCTCCGCCGGTTGCAGTCGCCGCGGCTCCCATCACGACCAAGTCCGATGCTGGTCAACGCCAGGCGAGCAGCGGTGTCGTGCGAGACATCACCCGGTCGACCCCCGAACCCCAGTCGCAGCAGCTCCATCGCGATCGGCTGTTGAAGACGCTTGCCGGCTCAACCAGCGAACCGACTTCGAATGAAACGTCAGGCAGTATTCCAGCCGATGCCGACTTCGCCGACGCGCCACGATTGATCGTGAGTCAGCGGCAAGTCCGATCGCTAACCGTCCCGGGCGAAGTCTGCCGAGTTAGCGTCGATGATCCCAATGTCTGCCAAGCGATCGCAGCGGGTCCTGACCAATTGAAGTTGATCGGTGTTGGCAGTGGCGAAACTCGACTTGCAGTTTGGGTAGGTGCCGAGGGTCACGAGACGCAGATCCAGCTCTTTCAAGTGCGGGTCGACGACGGCACCAAGGCGCCGGTCCGAGTCGTTCACAGCCAGGCGGACATCCTGAATCACTCCATCCAACGAACGTTTCCTTCAGCCAACGTGACGGTGACTCAGATTGCCAAAGGGCTGAGTGTGCAGGGCACATGCGAAGACAACACGACCGCCAAGCAGATCATGCGAATGGTACGCAAAGCATGCTTGGTCCCCGTTCACGACAACATCGTGATTCGCTGATGCCCAACCATTGGGCTTGATCCAGCAGTCCAACACTGGATTGTTGGCGGGCCAAGCTTACATCGCGCATCGACCACACGTTGATTCCTACATCGATCCCTATGACGCGACCTGAGGTCGCAAAGCATCGTTACGAGGTCCGATCATGAAGATCCAGTCACTCTCCGACCGCTGTCGCAAGCTTGCTGCGACGTTGGTCGTCGCCATGGTTGGAACGTCCGGTTACGACGCTGCCGGTCAGGTTCCCGCGGGCGCCTTGGTCCAGGGCGATCAAGTGATCAGCGGCGGCGAATCGTATCAGGTGATTGACTCCAGCATGGTCCCCACCGCGACCGCCGATTCCACCGACGACACTCTGACGTCGTACGGGTCTCCCGCCGCTCGCTTGGAGGCCTTAGGAAGCGTTCCGATGACCAACTTTGCACCGGCGACTTGCAGCTCCTGCAACACTGGCTGCGGTGGTGCTTGCGGTGGAGCCACCATGTACAGCGGTTACGGCGGCGGGATGTCTTGCGGGCCGACCTGCCAACCGTACCGCTACGTCACAGTCGAAGGGTTGTACATGACCCGGCTGGGTGAAGACACCTTCACGCGAGCCCAAAACTTCCGACTGGATGGGTTCGACTTCGAGTGGGCACCACGAATCACCATCGGATCGGTTCCGAATTGCTACGACGGGATCGAAGGCAGCTTTACCGGGCCATTCGAATGGGACATGGCAGCATCTCTGGCCGGCGCAGGGAACCTGAGCACCCTGTACAGTGGCTCCGCCCTTCCCGCCGGCAGCCTGTCGTCGTTCATCAACGCTGACTTCCAGCGACAAACGTATGAAGCGGAGTATCTTAGCGGAGAAGTCAGCAAGACTTGCATCGGCTGGGAGGTCGCTAAGTTGTTGATCGGGGCACGCTACATCGACTACGACGAGTTGTATCGCTACGAAACGATCGACGGCGCCACCAATGGTCTACTGCAGTCACGAGCCGACAACGTGTTGCTGGGGGCTCAAGTGGGCGTCGATCTGCTGTATCCGGTCGGTCGCTTTGTCTACACCGACTTCCGCGGTCGCGCGGGTGCCTACTTGAATCTTGCCGACTCGGACGTGTACCTGGAAAATGCCGGAAGTATCGTGCTGAACAACAGCGGTGACGACGAAGACTTAGCCGGCGTGTTCGAAGTCGGAGGTGGAATCCGCTACCAACTGGGCGAAATGCTGTCCGTCCGAGCGGGAGCGGAATTGTGGTACCTGGTCGGCATCGCAACCGCACGTGACCAAATCGGATCGCAGCTGCTGCCCGCGACCGGACGATCGCCCGACGTGGACGACGAGGTCGTCATCGCTGGTGTGACCGTCGGGGCTGAACTCAAGTTCTAGCGTTTTTGATCAGGCCACAACGGAACGCGTTGGGACTCAGGTAGGATCGCACGATTGACCCGCTCCGGATCCTCCTGCGTCCAAGTCTCACGAAGCGACTTCGACCAGACCACGCGTTTCCGTCCCTCTTCCCACCAGTTGCATTGGTAGTGGTCTGGGTTCCAGCGGCGACGCGGTAGCTGGCGATCGTGTTTGATCAACCGCCAGGCGCGGACGTGAAATTCGCCGCTGCGACTGGACCAATCGTAGAAGATCAGCTGGCGAAAAACCTCTCTCCCCTGGTCGTCAACAAAGTGGTTGATTTCAATCAAATCAACTTCCTGGCGTCCGGCCGCACCGCCTGAGTCGAGATCGGGAGCCGCCGCCGTCAATAGAATTGACAGCATCAAGTGAGTCGACTGAGCGAATCCAACTCCGACCATGGCAAGCACCCTAGAATGGAACTGCTGACTGACCGAAGCAATTAACTAGCAAGTGTGGAGTGTGAAAGTAAAGAGAAAAGACGATGAACGCTCTCTTAGGGTCGTGATGGCCACGAACCGAGTTCGTAGCGGCACGTGGATTTCCGCCCTGAGACCTTCTGCCACGCCAGCATGTGGTCTGTTTTTTTTAGCCGGTTCACGCCGTTTCCGGTTCAATCAGTGGTGGATTGTTGTCTGCTTGATCACATTACCGCTGCTCAACGCGATTCCTGGATGGGCGCAGCCGCCTGCAGCAAACCGAAACGTGGACTCGGCGAGTCGGACGCGTGGTGGCGCTGTCTCGGTGCCAGACCGGGCTAACCGAGATGCATTGGCCGGCACGGAGATGCGGCTTTCCGAATGGCCCGAATCACCGACGCGGCTGGCTCAGTTGATTCGTGATGCCGACGTGCGATTTCGATTCGGGGGGACACGCCCCAGTCAACGTGCGCAACGCGACTCTAATTCGTCTGCTTCCGGTTCGATGATCGTGACCGCTAATCAGCTGACGGCACCAGATGCCGAGACCTTGTTCGAACTGAGTTTTCGCTACCGGAGTCGTTGCCGCTGGCAGATGGACCGCTCAGCCGACAATGTCATCATCGACGTGAACTACACGCAATTGGAATTGATCGACCGGCACAGCGTTTGGTTTCGCGTCGAGCCTGCGAAAGACGGTTTCTGGGATTCGCCGCTAACGCTGCACGAGATGGATCACGTCCAACTATCGAGCGACCCGAGACTGGGCGGTCGCTTCAAACAGCTGTTGGAAGAGTCATCGCGTCTGGAGAGACCGGCTCCACCATCGCGGGTCACGTCGCAGTGGCTTCGGCAGCAAATCGACACGCACGTTCGAGCGCAGTTCGACAAAATCGTTGACCTGGTCCGTATTCGCTACCAGGAACTGGATCGGCAAACCAACCATGGTCGATTGCCAGTGCGGCCCGACAGCGATTTGGAGCGAATGCTCAAGCAAGCCGCCGGTTAGTTTTCTAGGACGCTCGGCGACGGTTCGCTAAGCTCTGCCCGACGATTCACCACGCGTATCGGTTGCCTGATGCTGTTTCTGTCTGATCGCTTAGCTCGCGCATTGCCGTTCTTCTATGGCTACGTGATGCTGCCGGTCGCGATGATGATGCAGATTGCCACCAGTCCGGGGCAAACGTTCGCGGTTAGCCCCTTCATGCCGGCGCTTCGCGAGTCGTTGCAGCTTAGCGAGAGTCGACTGGGACTTGCTTACATGCTGGGCACCATGCTGGCGGCCGTTCCGCTGTCGCTCATTGGTCCGATCGCGGATCGATTTGGAATGCGATCGATCACCGTTGGCGTGGTCACCGCGCTAGCTGGCGCGTGCTGGTTCGCTTCCCAGGTCTCCAACTTCGTCACGTTGTTGATCGCGTTCTTTCTGCTTCGTTTTCTCGGCCAGGGATCACTGAGCCTGCTGTCCAGCAACACCACGTCCATGTGGTTTCGTTCGCGAATCGGTCGCGTTTCCGCTGCGATCAGTGTTGGCACTGCCGCGGCATTCGCCTTCGTACCCGGTTGGCTATCCGGTGCGATCCAGGACCACGGATGGCGGAACACCTACCAGGGACTGGCCGTGATCTTGGTCGCGGGTCTGATCCCCATGCTGTTGCTTCTGTATCGCAATCGCCCAGAGGACCTCGGACAAACTGTCGACGGTACGGCAATCGATTCAGCTGTCCAGGAAGTCGAGACGAGTCGGGCGGATCTTGACCACCTACCGACCGAAACCGTTTCGTTGACCTTGTTGCAGTCTCTAGGGACACGCGCCTACTACATTCTGGGCCTGACCAACATCCTGTGGGCATTGATCGGTACGGGAGTCCTATTCTACGTCTACACGCTGTGCGACGATCGGGGCTTCCACCAAGGGGCCGCATCGCAGATGTTCCAGGTCTTCGGTCTGTCGATGTTGGTCGCTCAATTCATGGGCGGCGTGCTGGCAGACTTCTTGCCGCTCAACCGGCTGTTCGGCATCGGCACGGCTCTAATCGTGCTTTCGCTGGTTTGCTTGGCTTGGGCCCAGCAGGTCGCGTTGCTGCACGCCTTTGCGGTCTGTTTCGCTGTAGGTCAAGGGTTATTGATCTCAGTCGGATCGGTCGTTTGGGTCCGCTACTATGGCCGCGACCATCTGGGAACAATTCGTGGATCGATCTGGTGTTTGACGGTTGCCGGCAGCGGATGTGGTCCATTGATCATGGGCTACTTCAAAGACACGACGCAAAGCTACGACGCAGCGATCTGGTTGTTTATCGGTTTGATGATCCCGCTGGCGATCGCGGCTTGGTTCGTCCGTCCGCCCAAGCTGCTGACGCATCGCAAACCGTCACCCGCGACGGCTTAGTTCACCGCTGCACCGGAATACTCAATCCACGCAAGGGCAAACGCGATGCATATTGATCCCAGCCAAACCTCGGTTTCTGCCCTGTATCACTGGATGGTCGGACTGATCACGCCAAGGCCGATTGCTTGGGTGTCGACGCGCAGCCAAGAAGGGCATCGCAATCTGGCACCTTACAGTTTCTTCAATGGCGTCGGAGCGAAGCCTCCGACGCTGATGTTCTGCCCAGCGAACAGGGACGACGGGACGCCCAAGGACACGCTGGAAAACATTCGGCAGACCGGTCAGTTCGTCATCAACGTCGTGACCGAGTCGGTGTTGCAAGCGATGAATCTGACAGCAAA
>JBCCUO010000071.1:0-9486 GCA_039196805.1 Planctomycetota bacterium
AATCGCGGGAGGCTCGCAAATAGCCTCGACGTCCAATGCTTTCACCAGAGCGGCGGCAACGTCGCGTGGATTGCTGCCACCAGCCTTCGCCAGAGGCATCGCGGCGTTGCATTGATAGTCACCGAATTTCGGGTCGCCGGAGGGGCGAATCATTCCCGAGTATTGGTCGGGTCGGTCCGTCAACTCCTTTAAGGCGGATGCAAAACGGGACTGCAGCAAATGGGGGAGGTGCATCGTGCACGGTCGCCTTATTCGTTCGGGGTCAAGCCAAGATCTGACAGGGGAATCTCGGTGCCATCGGCCCACAGCGATTCCAGGTCGTAGTACTCGCGGGTCTCATCGTCGAAAAGGTGGATGACGATGTTTCCGTAATCCAAGACGATCCACTGACTTTCCTGATAGCCTTCGATCCCCATGCGGCGATCGCCAAGCTCCTTTTCCAAGGCGTCATCAATCTGCTCGCTGATCGCGTGCAATTGCCGACGGCTGGTTCCCGTTGCCAGCACGAAAAAATCGAATTCTGCGGACTGCTTGGTCACATCAAGCACGACCACGTTTTGCCCGTTGTTCTCGATGGCAACGCGAGCCGCAGCGGTCGCAAGCTTGCGGCTGTAGTCCAATCCATGCGGCCGATACGACCGGGGCGTCGGCTTCGCTTCGGCTTCCGAGGACGCTTCGGCAGCAGTCTTGTCGGCCGCCTCCACCAGGTCATCGGGTTCTTCTGTCGGATTCAATCGTGGATTCCAGTTGGATTGTGCGGGCATGATGGCGAGCTTGTCCGGCCAAGTCTAATGAATAGGTAGGTTCTGTCACACAGTCCGATTTCTTGGTATTCCTGCAGGAATACACCTTTCCGCACCACGCCCCATCAGCAGGAACATGAGATGAGTGACTGGATCGAGCCCGGCAAGAAGGCCCCCGCGTTCACGTTGACGGACGACGAAGGCAACAAGGTCAAGCTGAGTGAACTGAAGGGCCAGCCCGTTGTGCTGTATTTTTATCCGCGCGACGACACTCCGGGTTGCACAAAGGAAGCTTGTGCGTTTCGTGATCGCTACGACGAGATACAGAAGCTGCAGGTTCACCTGCTGGGTATCAGCGGCGATTCCGCCGAGAGTCACGTCAAGTTCAAGACTAAGTATCACCTTCCCTTCCCCCTGTTGGTCGACGACAAGAACTCGGTCAGCGAAAAGTACGGGGCCTATCGCGAGAAAAACATGTACGGCAAGAAATCGATGGGAATCCAGCGAAGCACATACCTAATCGACGCCTCGGGCAAGGTGGCCAAGGTTTGGAAGCGTGTGAAGGTGGATGGCCACGATCAGCAAGTCATCGACGCCGTGGGTGAACTGGACGGTTGACGCGGTTAGACTTGGGAAACCTTCGCCCATGGCGCCCTTCCGCAAACGGTCGGGCCCTGTCCACCCCCATACGCCCGCCTCTGTGTCCCGCCATGACAGCTCAATCGGTTCCTTCGCTGGTCGCGAGCATGTGCCTTGCCTGGAGCAAGCATCACCTCATCATTCCGCTCATGTCGGGTGGAGTGCTTGCAATGACGATGGTGGGCACCGCCGCGGACGACCAAACGTCCAAGCAGGACGCGCGTCCCAACATTCTTTGGGTGACCAGCGAGGATAACGGTCCGCAGTTGGGCTGCTACGGAGACACGTACGCGTCCACGCCCAACCTGGACGCTCTGGCCCAGCAGTCTCTGCGATTCAAACGATGCTGGTCCAATGCCCCCGTTTGCGCGCCGGCGCGTACCACGATCATCTCGGGTCGCTACGCCACCAGCCTGGGTGGGCACCACATGCGATCCGGCGTGACACTACCGGACGACGTTGTCTTGTACCCCCGATTGCTTCGTGAGGCAGGCTACTACTGCACGAACAACTCAAAGACGGATTACAACTTCGCGGGCAGCGCTGCCGACGCGGGATGGCATGACAGTAGCCGCAAGGCTCACTGGCGAAATCGCAAGGAAAAGGACCAACCCTTTTTTGCTATCTTCAACTTCACCATCAGTCACGAAAGCAAAATTCGCACGCGTCCGCACGACGCGGTTCACGATCCTGCCAGGGCTCCGCTACCGGCATACCATCCTGACACGCCCGAAGTGCGTCAGGACTGGGCGCAGTACTACGACAAGGTGTCCGAAATGGACAGACAAGTCGGGGACGTGCTGAAACAGCTGAAGGACGACGGCCTAGCCGAGTCTACGATCGTGTTTTACTACGGTGACCATGGCAGCGGCATGCCACGCAGCAAGCGTTGGCCATTCGACTCCGGGCTTCGTGTCCCCCTGATCGTGCACGTACCAGAGGCCTACAGGCACTTGGCACCGGCCAACTACCAGCCGGGAGCTCTAACCGAACAGTTGGTCGCATTCGTTGACCTGGCGCCAACTGCCCTCAGCTTGGCCGGTGTCGAGCCTCCCAAGAACATGCATGGCGTCGCCTTCGCCGGCAAATTTGCCGCTGGCCCCAAACGGTATCTGTTCGGCTATCGCGGACGCATGGACGAGCGGATCGATCGCGTTCGAACCTGCACCGACGGTCGGTACCTTTACATGCGTCACTTCTATCCCGAGCGTCCCTACCTGAAGCATGTGGACTACATGTTCCAGACGCCAACGACGCAGGTTTGGAAACAGATGTTCGATGCCGGCCTGCTGAACGAGGCTCAGGCGAAGTTTTGGCAGCCTAAACCGGTCGAGGAGCTGTTTGACCTGCAGGCGGATCCGGACGAGGTCAACAATCTTGCGTCCGATCCTAAGATGAAAAGCAAGTTGGCGGAGCTTCGAGAGACCACCGAGGCATGGATGATTCGGACGAGTGACATGGGTTTGCTGCCCGAAGCGATGATGCACGAACGATGCCAAGACATCTCGCCATGGCAGTACGCACAGGAACACGATGACGAATTGAGCGAATTGGCGTTGCTGTCATTCGAACTGCTCGACTCTGACGGCCAGTTCAGCACGGCCAAACGCATGACCGCGGTTCTACGCAACGACAACGCGGCCTGGCGATACTGGGGTTGCCGAAGTCTGGTTAGCCAAGGTTCGGCCATCATGGGTCGCGGCGATGCCGGAGACCGAGTCTTCCTGTCCAAGACTCTCAATCAGCTGACGGGCGATGAATCAGCGAACGTGGCGATCGCCGCATGCGATGCGTTGCTGGCCACTCCTGGGTTGCAAGATGATTCCGGTGACGAACCCTTGATCGACCGCTTGATTGAATTGGCGAACGTGGAAGACTACGGGCACTTCGCCGCTGTTGCCTCGCTGAACGTGATCGATTTCCGCCGCGACCATGCAACCAAACAGCAGCTTGCCCGCCTAAAGGATCTGCCGCTCATGGTGAAGTCGCCACCGCCGCGGGTCGGCAAATACGTCACTCGCTTGATCGAACACATCACATCGACAACGACTAACTGATTCATGGAACTCTTGGGTGGACCTTTCTTCGCCGTCGCGGGCGCTGGCGAGTCTCACGGTCCAGCCGTGACCACCATCGTGATGGGATGCCCCGCTGGGCAGTTCCTGTCCCGCACCGACGTGCAGACCTACTTGGATCGCCGCCGTCCGGGCGGCAACAAGCACGGAACGCCACGTAACGAAAAAGACAAAGTGGTGTTCTTATCGGGGATCTACCAACAAGACCATGATGCGCTCCTGCGTGGGTCACGAATCCAGGTCGACGTCGACGGTGCCCAATTCGCCACCGAGGGATACGAACAAGGCTTCGCGACGGGCGAGCCGATCGCCGCGATGGTGCTTTCAACCTCGAAGAAGTCGGGGGACTACACCCAGTTCACCGGCGAGCAAGGCGAAGTCCGCCCCGGTCACACCGACTTGGTCAAACATCACAAGAGCCGTGGATTCGTCGACGTCCGCGGCGGCGGTCGCAGCAGTTACCGCAGCACGATCTCCGATGTCATCGGCGGGGCCGTCGCTCGCTCAGTCCTGAAGAGTCATTTCCAAACCGAGATCTTCTCGTCGATCAATCAGGTGGGATCTCTGAAGTCGCGACGTACATTGGCCGATCACTTCGGCTCGCAGTCCCCCGGTGTCCCCGTCACCGCCGAGCAACTCCAGCGCGTTGAGGTTCAGCTCAACGAATCGGAGATCCGTTCCTTGGATCCAGAATTCGCCGAAGCAGCGGCGAATTTGATCATCGAGACGCGCAAGCAGGGCGATTCGATCGGCGCGATGGTCGAAGTGGTCGCCGTCAACGTGCCGCCGCTTGTGGGGGATCCTCTTTACCAGAGTCTGAAGGTGCGTTTGATGGGATCGCTAGGTGGCCTGAACGCGGTTCAGTCCTGCGAGGTGGGTGCCGGGACCGAGGTCGTTAGCCGCGTTGGCAGCCAAAACAACGACCCCATTCGTAGCGATGGTTACGCGGGCAACTCACACGGAGGGTTATTGGGCGGCATCACCACGGGGATGCCGCTTGTCTTGCGAGTCGGATTCAAGCCCACGTCGACGATCCATCAGCCACAACGGTCGGTCCGTAAGAACCTTGAAGAGATCGACTTTGAACTGGCTAAAGGGCGACACGATCCCTGCGTTGGAGTCCGCGCTGGCGTCACCTTGGAAAGCCGCGTCGCCATCGAACTGCTCAACGCTGTCCTGTCGCACCAGTCTCAACAACTCTCACCGGACGCTTTCAGGCTGTTTAGCGGCCAGAGCTGAAAGAGGCTCTGGGGTTTCGATGAGGCACAACATCCGACCATGAAGTACGACCTGCTGTACGGCAGAGGGATGCGGAGCGTCACGGTCCCGGACGACGCCAACGTGACGGTGGTGCGCAAGCCGGAGATGCCCCGGTTGCCTGACCCGCAGGCGGCGGTTCACGAAGCTCTGGAAAGCGGCGGACTTCGGAAACGGGGACGCGATGCAAGGACCGCCTGCATCGCGATCTGCGACATCACCCGTCCGGTTCCCAATCACCTGTTCTTGAAGCCGGTCGTTGACGAACTGATTGCCGCCGGCATGGCGCTTGATGCGATCACCGTTCTGGTCGCCACGGGACTGCACCGGCCAAACTTGGGCAAGGAATTGGAAGAGCTGATTGGTGATTCCTGGGTGCTTGACCACGTTCGCATTGTCAACCATGACGCTCGCGACGACGACGAGCATGTCGACCTGGGACGCACCAGCACACGAGGAACGGTAGTCAAGATTGACCGGCGTTTCGTCGATGCGGATCTGCGGATCGCCACCGGCCTGGTCGAACCGCACTTCATGGCCGGTTACTCGGGCGGCCGTAAAGTGATCGCGCCCGGACTGGCACACGCCGACACCATCCGCACATTCCACAACGCGAAATTCATGGGCGATCCGGCCGCCGCGAATTGCAATCTAGATCAGAACCCGCTTCACGAAGAACAGTTGCAGATTGTTGAAATGATTGGCGGCGCCCACGCGATCAACACGGTCATTGATGAAGATCGAAATCTGTCCCTAATCAATTTCGGGGAAATCATCTCCAGCCATTCAGCAGCAGTCGAATTCGTATCCGGTTTTTGCCGTGTCCAGGTTCCTGGTCGATTTGAGACGGTCGTGACCAGCGCCGCCGGCCATCCGTTGGACAAGACCTACTACCAGACCGTCAAAGGGATGGTCGGAGCGATCGATATCCTGCAGCCCGGTGGGAACCTCATTGTCCTCTCGGAATGCGGGGAAGGGGTTGGCTCCCCCGAGTTCGCGGCCGCTCAACAGCGACTTGTCAGACAGGGCGTTGACGACTTCTTGGCCAGCATCACTAGGCAGCCGCTTGCCGCGATTGACGAATGGCAAACCCAGATGCAGACCAAAGCGATGGCGGCCGGAACGATTCACTTGCACTCCTCGCTGAGTCGGCAAGAGACGATTGCAAACGGCGTGCGGCACGTCGATGACGTCGACGCAACCATCGCGGCGTGCGTCGCCGGCAGCCCGGGTCGATCGATCGCCGTCATCCCCGAAGGCCCGTACGTGATTCCCTATTCATCGGAGTGATGTCCCTGAAGTGCGGCGGCTTGCCGCCGCTTTGGGCTTTCTCACTCCCGGCAGAAAACCCGATCCAGACTGAAGCAATCGCATTCGCTGGGAAGCACATCGCTTACAATCATGAGTTCGTTTCAAGGCAAGACTTCCTCATCCGCCCCGATCCCTTCGCCGCTCATGAGTCGTGTTCTGTTTCTTTCGATCCTTGTCGTCTCATTCGCGGGGATAGCGAGATCCGAGAACGAGCTTGGACAAACCTTCGTTCGTCAATTCTGCAACGACTGTCATGGCAACGAAGTCCAGGAAGCAGACATACGCTTTGACGACTTTGGACACCAGCCGGAATCCGAAGCGAAAAACACCTGGCACAAGGCATGGCGTCAGATTCATTCGGGTGAGATGCCGCCGGAGGATTCCGCCCAGCCCGCTGACGATCAGCGAGAGGCAGTGCTGGCGTGGATCGCCGACCGATATGGGCCCGTTTTCGATCCGGCCGCAGCCGAGCACTGGTCACTCAAGTCGCCGGGGCGACCCAACGTCCCTGAGACACCTTGGGTGGCGTTTGAGGAAGTGGATTCGCTCGAACGGAGGCCGTCGAGCGATCGCTCCTCGCGGCGCCGCCCGAACCCGATCGATCGGTTCGTGGCCCATCGCTTGGTCGTCAATGGACTCTCGCCATCGCCACACGCCGATCGCCGAACCCTGCTTCGGCGAGTGACGTTAGACCTCACCGGACTACTGCCGACGACGCGGGAGGTCGACGCCTTTGTCGCAGCCAAGGACTTTGGCGTCGCGTACCGCCGGACGGTCGATCGTCTGCTCGCGTCCCCGGCCTACGGAGAACGCTGGGCCCAGCACTGGTTAGATGTGATCCGCTGGGCCGAGACGGTTGGCTTTGAGACCAACGCCGAACGCCGCAACGCTTGGCACTACCGTGACTGGGTCATCGACGCACTGAATCAAGACCTTCCGTACGATCGGTTCGTTGCCCAGCAGTTGATGGGCGATCAACTAGGCCAGGATGCTGCCCTGGGATTCTTGGTAGCCGGTCCGGCCAACCTTCCAGCGCAAATCGGCCGCGACGACATGGCGATGCGGCAAGCTCGACAGGACGAACTCGATGAGGTCGTGCGGACCGTCAGCCAAGGTCTTTTTGGCCTGACCATCGGATGCGCACGTTGCCACGACCACAAATTCGATCCAATCAGTCAGCGCGACTACTACTCATTGCAGGCCGTTTTCGCCGGACTGCGCTACGGGACACGAAGACTGCGAGGCGACCTGAATTCCCAATGGTCAAGACAGGTCCCACAGGCGCGGAAGCAGCTCCAAACCCTCCAAGCACAGCTGGAAGTTGAGCGAGAGCGAGCCAACCTGCGGCGTCCGGTGCAAGAGGTGCATGCCGATCAGTTTGCATCGCTGGAGGCGGACGCAGTCAGGATGGAAATCGACGCAACGAACCGCGGACCGGCGTCCCTATACGAGTTTGAGATCTGGTCCGCTTCGACGGCCACTGCGACGGGACAAAACTTGGCGTTGGCAACGAACGACTCGGTCGTCACAGCGTCCAGCTTTGCTTTAGCCAACCAAAGCCGACATTTCGACAACTTGGTCGATGGGTCAATCGATCGCCGCCAAGCGTTCCCCTGGGTGGCCGCGGACGAAGATCCCGCGTGGCTCCAGGTCGACCTAGCCCAACCGGCTCGCATTGATCGCGTCCGTTGGCATCATGGGAGCAGCGTTCCGGTCAGCTACCGAATCCTGGCTCGCGAAGTGGACACGGGAACGTGGATCACCGTTGCCGATACGCTGGACCGGTTGCCCCGATTCGACGATCGGCGAAGCGCTAACGACGTCTCCATTACCGGGCAATCCCCACAGCAGATCGGCCAACTCCTACGCCTGATTCGCCGTGTCGACGCCGCGCAGAATCAGCTGAAGCGATTGGAGGTGGGTCCCCAGACGTACGCGGCCAGATTTGTGGACCAACCCGACACCACCATGGTGCTGCACCGCGGTGACCCAATGCGTCCCAAGGAGGAAGCGATCGCGTCACCACCCTCCGTCTTGTCGCCCCAAACACCCAGTCAGAACCCGGTTGATGAACCGGAGCGACGTGCTCGCCTGGTCGAGCATTTGACACAGCCGTCTCATCCTTTGACCGCCCGCGTCCTGGTCAATCGACTCTGGCAACACCATTTCGGGACCGGCTTGGTCGAGACGCCGTCCGACTTTGGGCGAATGGGGCGACCACCTTCGCATCCAGATCTTCTGGACTGGTTGGCGGTCGAACTGGTGGAGAGCGGATGGTCGATGAAGCACATCCATCGCCTGATCGTGCTCTCGGAAACGTATCAGCAGACCAGCTACCCGCGCAGTGAGTCACTGGCAGTGGATGCAGAATCCCGATTGCTCTGGCGATACCCACCCAGGCGATTGAATGCCGAGGCGATCCGTGACTCGTTGCTCCAGGCCGGCGGTCAGTTGAACCGAGCTATGTTTGGTCGCGGTTTCGACTTCTTTAACCAACGCGGTGGCTTGGCGGACTATCGTCCCAATGAGTCGTTCCAGAGTGACGGCTGGCGGCGAATGGTCTACGCCCACAAGGTCCGGATGCAGCAAGTGGATGTATTCGGTGCCTTCGATTGCCCCGATGCCGGGCAAATGACGCCGCAACGAAATCAATCGATCACTCCGGTGCAAGCCCTGGGAATGCTCAACAGCACCTTCGTCAACCGGCAAGCATCCTTCTTTGCTCAGAGGCTGGAGGCGGCGGTGGGCGACGACCTGCCGTCTGCTGTGCGTCTGGCGATGGTTCGGACGCTCTCTCGAACGCCAACCGAGTACGAACAAGCCGCCCTCTTGGAGTTAGCAGAAGGCCACGGCTTGGTCGAAGCATGCCGCGTGATCTTCAACACCAGTGAATTTGTCTCCATTCGGTAACGCGTGTGCGGTCCTCCGGGGGCTCAGAACCATTGAAGACCAATCCAACCAAGTGCGACAACCGCGACATCGGATCAGAATTGGGAGAATCGTTGAGCGTCCCCAGGAGCTTCTGGTGGCTTGCCAAACCGCCACAGGGGAACGAAGACTGCGTGAAGCCATTTCCAAGCAGCACGACAATGTCACCAGTAGCGAGTTTGATTTTTTGATGCCTGTATTCGTGTCGTGTCAAAACTCCGTCAACGGGGACACAATCCGATCCGTCTTCCGCAAGCGGCTCACCGCGTGAGATCGTCCATGACTGCTCTTTGGCTCTGAATAACAGTGCTGGCGGGTTGCCAATGTTGCAGATCGTCAATGTACGCGTGGGAGCAAAAAACGTGGCGAGAGTTGCGGTTGCGAAGGCGCCTTCTTGGGCAAACTCGTTGAGCCGACGATTGGTTTCACAAACAATTCGACACTGCCAAATCGCGTTGATACGACGCAGCAAACATCCCCGTATCGATGACGTGAGCTTTTTAAAGGTTGACGGAGAAGCACAAATGTCAGCC
>JBCCUO010000072.1:0-9454 GCA_039196805.1 Planctomycetota bacterium
AGAAGAGTTAGTAGAGAGAGCGGAGTTACGTTGAGATGGACCCATTGAGCAGAGATGTATATACGTAAAGAGAGGAAGATGGAAAAATATAAAGTCCGAAGCGAATCCAGGTTGCTGGTCGTGATCGTCGCCGTCGTCCCACTGGCGACGATCGAGCCGATCACGGAATCATTCGCCGTGTTGACGATCTGGACTGTTGCTCCATCGGTCACTCCGTCAACAGCAAAACTGAGCGTCGTTGCCGACGTCACATTGTCGACGTTGCTGACTCCTGTATCACTTCCCGCCAGCAAGTCCAATGAAGTGGGCGTTGTTGCTGCCTCACCCTCAAAGCGGAAAGTAACCAGCTGGTTGTCAGAGTCTCCGTTGTTCACCGTGCTGCGAACCGAGACCAAAACGTCAACGTCTCCGGTGAAATCGTTGGCAGGTGTGACGGTCACCAATCCGCTGCTGGAATCAACCGATACGTTGGCGTTGCTCTGCGAGCCCTGAAGGGCGGCGCCATAAATCACCGTGTCATTCTCGATGTCGGTGCTGCCCAGTTGCAGCGTGGCGTTCGTATTGCGAGCGACAGGCGCGGGTGTTGTGATCGGATCCAAGTAAGGCTGGCTGTTCGCCTGGTCGGCGACCACGTCGACCTGGATGACCTCGCTGAACGTGTTGTTGTCACCGTCGGTAACGGTCACGGTCACGCTGGTCTGGCCAGTGCCACCTAGTCCCCTAAGCATGATCACTGAGTTTTCGGTGTCGGTAAAAACGGTCGCATCATCAATGCGAATCGGAGTCGTCGGCGTCCCATTTGCGTTGGTTTCCATGCCGCTGATCGCCTCGCGCACATCCTCGCCTTCAACCAACTGACCAAAGATCGAATGGTTGAAGTCCAGGTGTCGCGTCGGCACTTCGGTCACAAAGAACTGCGAGTTGTTGGTGTCGTCGCTCGTCTTGGCAAACGACAGCACTCCTGATCGGTTGTGCTGCAAGTCGGGGTGGAATTGGTCGTCAAAGGAGCCGAGGTTCGATCCACTGGTTCCCGTTCCCGTGGGGTCACCGGCTTGGATGACAAAATTGTCGACGACGCGGTGAAAGATAATGTCGTCATAGAAGTCCGACTGAGCCAAGGTGGCGACGCGACCGGCCGGTTCTGGGGCACGCTGCTCGAACAGTTCGAACACCATGTCGCCAAATCCTTCCATGTCCAAACGCAACGACCGGTTGCCCGTGATCACCGTGGCCTCAAGCAGCGACGGATCATCCACCTGGACGGTCACCGTCAATGGACCACCGTTGGGATCGTAAGCGTCGATCGGAATGTGGAGCGGAGAGCCGTTGGAGACCGTTTGGGCGCCGACCGCAGCGAACGTCGGGTTCTCGCTCTGAGGGATCTGAACGCCACTGCGGGCACTGATCGTTTCCAGCGACAGAACGCCGGTGGCTCGCGACGAATCGGGGAATTCCCAAGTCGGGAAGGTCGTGATCCCTTCTGATTGTCCCGTGGCGTTCAACTGACGGTCCGGCCCCGTCACCTCGATGAAGGGAAGGTCGTCTCCACCGTCTTCAAAAAGCTCCTTCTGCTGGGTGCAGGCCGGACACCAGTTCGCTCCATAAAACCGAACGCCAGCGCTGTCCAAGTCCTTGGCAAACTGCACCAAGTCGTTCGCCGGCTCCCCTTCGGCTTGGGTAGTCAACACCAGCGACGACTCAGCAGCAGGCTGCGGAGACGGCTGCGGACTGCCGTCGGTTGCCAGCAGATCCACATCGCCGGCCAGCAGCTGCCGCGATTCCAGGGACTCCAGCAGCAGACGACCGCGTTTCGGGTCAACAGACTCGGGGGCGGGGCCACGAAAGGCGGCGATCAATCGCTGAAGCTTGCTACGTTTAAACTGCGAGACGCTGTGTTTCATTTCGCTGCATCGAAAGGGGGCTAGACGCGGACTTCATGCCGCCACGTCATCACCTTTCGGCGTTTCCGACGCGGTACAGCGATGAGGACCGTCTTAATCGCTACGTTTTACCCAGGCGGAAAAGGCTCATTCCGACTGCGTAAGTGGCTGAAACCAAAGGACTTGTACTCCACTCGAGCCTGCTTCCCGCAGGCCCAGCGTCCGTCAGCCCGCCGCATCGTTGCGGCGCGGTTTGAAAAGGGTACGCGGACTCTGCTCGCCAAGGTGCGAATTGGCCACGTTCGACAGCCAATGCAACGCCTCAGACGCTCCTCCATCCACGACTGTTCCCAGTATATGCGGTTCGGCCGTCAGTTCTTGCCGAAATTACCCGACCCGAGTGGGTGTGTTAAAACGGGTGTGAGTTTGGACGGGCCGCATCAAATAATCCGGTCAGTGCGTTGACTCCGTACCCGTAATCGGCTCGCTGCGATTGTCGCACTGAAAAATCTCCTCGATTGGCAACTCAAACAGCCGGGCCAATCGGAACGCCAGCGGAAGACTGGGGTCATACTTGCCCTTTTCGATCGCATTTACGGTCTGACGCGACACTTGCAGCCGGGCAGCTAGCTTCGCCTGAGTCCAATCGCGTTCCGCTCGGAGCACTTTCAATCGGTTCTTCATCGGTAGTGCCGGGTCGCCACCACCAAGGAGCCCAAGAAGACCAGACCCATTAATGCAATCAGCAAAGGGATCTCGGCGTCCGGCGCGATCACGTTCGTGATATCGAGAAGTGAGTAGCTGATTCCCACAACCAAGCCCACGCCCAACGTCAGCCCCATGGCGTCAGTGTGGATTCGCCGCTGATGCTCATCCAGGCCCCGCAGATACGTTCGGTTGGCCAGGATCATCCCCATCCCGACCAGCAGGTTCACAGCGATGGCGACCATCGTCAGCCACCGGCTCGAATCGCCAAGAAGCTTGGAGGAAAACGCGGCCACAGCGCTCGTCAACACCCAGCTTCCCGTCCAGATTCCGAGCCAAATCGTGTTCCGCCGAATCGATGCTTGCCAATTCGACTCGCCCGTTGGCACTTCGTTCAATGTCAAACTCCCAAGTCAAAAAGTAAACTTTGCTTGACATATCGTAACGTCGCGAAGGGCCTTGTCAAGGAAGCTTTACGCTACAATCGGCTCATGATTCGACGCATGGCCACTGCTGTATTGATTGGCTTGATCCGCTGGTACCAGGTCACGATCAGCCCGCTCATTGGGGCGAATTGCCGGTACACACCCACCTGCAGCGCGTACACGTTGGAAGCGATCAAACGGGATGGGCCGCTGAAGGGATCGTGGCGAGGGTTTCGCCGGATCCTGCGTTGTCATCCCTGGTCCGCGGGCGGATACGATCCGCCGTAGCTAGCGGTCAGCGTACGGCGGCTGGCGAAGATCACCGCTCCGCGGTTCAGCCTTGCCTTGGGAGATGATGGGTACGTTGTCGCCGATCACTCTGTGATCGTGGGGCTCTGTTGCGTGTGACGCTGCGACCAAGGCAAACAGACGGGCCATTGGCCCCAACAGACGCCTAGCGATTGCTAATGCCCGGAGCAAGCAGCGAACCGTATCTCTATGCCAACAGCTGACCGCTAATTCACGTACTCGTCTTCGGTCTCGCCGGTGGGACGACTGATTTCACCGGAGTCTTCCAGGTGCCGGACGATGTCGACGATCTTCTGCTGGACCGATTCAACTTCGCTGATGCGGACACTGCCCAGGTACTCCATCTCTTCGCGAAGGTTGTCGGCCGCCCGCGAACTCATGTTCCGCATCACCTTCTCTTGTAACGCTTCGCTGGCACCCTTCAATGACATCGCCCACTGCGACGTCTCCACGTTCTTCAGCAACGCTTGAATGTCACGATCGCCCAGCTTGCTGATGTCTTCAAAGACGAACATCAGACGACGAATTTCGTCGGACAGTTCGGGATCTTCCCTGCCGATCGATTCCATGATGTTGCGCTCGATCGCTCGTTCGCTGACATTCAAGATCTCGGCGACGCACTCGATTCCACCCGTATTGCTGTGCTGCTGATTGACCATACTGCTCAGTCGCAGTTCTAGGCCGTATTCGAGCTCATTCACGGCATCAGGACTGGTCCGGCCCATCGACGCCACTCGTCGAATCACTTCGAATTGCTTTTCGGGGTCCAGGCCGGCCAAGACTTCGGCGGCGTAAGGTCCCGGGACATGAGCCAGCAGCAGGGCAATCGTCTGAGGATGCTCGTCACCAATGAACTGCAGCAGTGTCTGCGAATCCACCTTCTTGATGAAGCCGAAAGGCATCGACTCGATGGTCTGCTGCAGATTGCCGATCATTTCGGCCGCGTCGCGGCCCATCGCCTCTTTGATCAGCTCCTTCGCACGCTCCAAACCTCCTGGGCTGGCATAAATGCTGCTGGCTTTGCTGGTCAAGAACTCCGCGATCACGATCTCTTGTTCGTTACCGCCGACCGATTCCGTTTGAGCGATCTTGATGCTGATCGCTTCGATCAATCGAGGTGGTAGTCGGCCGATGATGTTGGCTGCCGTCTTGGTCGGCATGCTCATCAAGAGGATAGCCGCCTTGCGCAGTCCCTCGTCGGTTGGCATCGGGATCGTTGACGTGCTCATCGGCGCGGGCCTTCCTAGCGGTCCAAATCGACCGACAACGGTCGACAGTCGGTTCTCTCCCTGTTTCGATCGGCAGTCGTCGACGCGTCATGCCGGATCGTTTCGAAGATTACAGATTTGACGACTGCTCCGCCTGTGCGTGCTCGGCATCAGGTTGGTCGCTATCAACCAGCGTCGCGGGAGCCGCCGGCGGCTTGGCCGGAAAACGACGAAAGACCCTGGCCGCGATCAGCAGGGACGACGCGTATAACGCAGACCCCAGCAAGAACGGCGCGCCGGGCAAGTGAATCGGAGCGGCGTCGGAGATGAAGAAACTGAACAGTCCGGTCGTGAACAGCGTGGGTGCAGCGACGCTGGTCAGGCTCATCAAGGAAGTGATCGAGCCCTGCACCTTGCCTTGATCCTGCGGGTTCACGGAGCCCGCGACAATGCTCTGAATCGCGGGGCCTCCGACGCCACCAATCGAGCCGAAAATGATGATGTAGGGAATCATCCAGCCCTCCGTCGCCAGTCCGTAGCCGATGAAGGAGATGGACGAGATCATCATGCCGAACAAGACAGCGCGTCGTTCCCCGATGCGACGAATCATCGGCCGCACCAATCCCCCTTGAACGATAACCGCGGTCAGCCCGACCAATCCCAAGGTCAAACCGTTAGTCAACTCATCCCAGCCGAATCGGTATCCGCTGGAAAGGACCCAGACGTTTTCCAAGCCGCGTTGAGCCAACGAGCTGCAAAGCAGCGCGACGGCCAAGCCTGCCACGATCGGGTACTGACGAAGCTGCGCGACTGTTTTGAACGGGTGGGCTTTGCGAATCGAAAACGCACTTCGTTTCTCGGGCGGTAGCGATTCAGGAAGAATGAAGAATCCGTACAGCCAATTCAGCAGTGCCAGGAACGCGGACAGAAAGAACGGAACCCGCAAACTGTACTCGCCCAGCACGCCACCGAGTGCCGGTCCAACGATGAATCCCAAACCAAACATCATCCCAGAGAGTCCGAAGTTGCGGGCACGATTGTCGGCGGTGGACACATCGGCGATGTACGCGTTTGCGGCCGTGAAGCTGGCGCCCATCATGCCGGCAAACAATCGTCCCCCCAGCAGCCACCAAACGTTGGGCGAGACCGCCTGGACGATGAAGTCGACGCCCAACCCGAACAGGGATGCGAGCAGCACCGGGCGACGCCCGAAGCGATCGGAGAGCGCGCCGATGATCGGGGCAAACAAAAACTGCATCAGTGAATAGGCGGTGCCGATCACTCCGACATAGATGGCCGCGACCTGCGTGTCGCCCCCCACAAACTCCTTCACCAGTTCGGGCAGCACTGGAATGATGATGCCAATCCCCAGAACGTCGATAAAGATCGTTAGCAGGATGAAAGCGATGGCCGCTTCGCGAGGTTTCCGGTTCGAATTCATGTAGGATGGGGAGTCGACGGAGCGAGCCGGAAAGTTCTCGGACGTTTGGTAGAGTCGATGCGGTTTTTGCTAAATGAGAATACGCGACAGCGTAACCCAAAACCGAATGCGGTTGCCCTGGGGCGAAAGTGTTCCGGATTCATCACACTTGTGAAAGGAGATGCCTGTGATTTCTGTTCCCACAGCCCCTCGCTACGCGAAGCGTTTGCTGAAGTTCGGTGTGGTTGCCGCACTGAGCGGAGTTTTGCTGGGATGCGAGGCACGGACAGCCATGGTGCCACCTGAAGTCACCGTGACGAATACCGAGACTCGATCACCGCAACCGGCCCGCCCTCTAAACGATTCCCTGCAGGAGACCTCTGTGAGTCAGCCTGATTCCCCCATCGAAGACGCCACCGGCCAACCCAACGCTCGCCGAGCGGATGTGCCTGAGCAGTCGGTCAAGAAGTCCAGTCACTACAACGTGCTGGAAGGCATCGCTGCGGCGGTATTGCTGGAAAAGGCAACCGAGCGACCCGGAAACGGCGGCTACACACTGACCAGGGATCCGGGCACATACATCTGCCGCCAATGCAACGCAGCTCTCTATCGCTCCGAGGACAAGTTCGTCAGCCACTGCGGCTGGCCCAGCTTTGATGACGAGATTCCGGGTGCGATCAAACGCAAAACTGACGCCGATGGCTACAGGGTCGAGATTCTCTGCCAGAACTGTGGCGGCCACCTTGGACACGTCTTCCACGGCGAGCGAATGACGCCCAAGAACACGCGTCACTGCGTCAACTCCATCTCGATGGTATTCGTGCCTGAGGGTGAGCCCCTACCGGCAAAGATTGTCAAGGAATGAAGACGTTAAGCAGCATGACTGGTGATTCACGCCACGAATCATCAGCCGCTTGGCGCCAGTCTGTTGGGTCTCAACATACGAGCCCGAGTGCTTGCGCATCGCGGCTGATGCAGATAAAGTCCACCTGCAGAAATCAGCCGCTTGGCGCCAGCCTGACGGGTCTCAAATTCTGCGCCGATACCCGCGTGCCGGCGTAACAGCGTGGCTCACCTGCGTCAGCCCAGCAGCATGCCTCCATCGACCGCTAAAATCTGGCCGGTCACCATGGTCGTTCCCAAGGCGAAAAACAACGCGGCGTCGGCAATGTCTTCCGGCTCGGACGCCCGAGGCAACGGGTAGTCTTTGACCATTTGATTGATGTCCCAATCGGGATTGCCTTCGGCGATCCAGCGACTGTTGATCGGTCCCGGGCAGACGGCGTTGACACGGACTTGCGGTGCCAAAACGCGAGCCAGCGAAAGCGTGACGCTGTTGAGTCCCGCTTTGCTGGCGCAGTAAGCGATCGACGATCCCTTGCCGGTCAGCGCCGCGACACTACTGATGTTGACAACAGCGCCGCCGTCTCCAGCGCGGAGCAGATCCGCAGCCGCGCGAGTGCAAAAGAAGGACCCTTTCAGGTTCACGTTCAGTACGCGATCCCACATCGCCTCGGTCAATCCTTCCAGGTCGCCGTGATCCACAAAGGTGGTCGTGGCGGCGTTGTTGATCAGCACGTCGAGGCGACCAAACGTCTCTTCGATCTTGCCCATCATCTCGCGAACCGATCGATCGTTGGCAACGTCGCAGCAATGGATCATCACCCGGCCACCGAATTCCTCGGCCGCCTCCACCGTCTTCTGTGCCTCAGAGGCGCTACGAGAATAGTTGACGATGACGTCAAACCCCTTCTCGGCGAGCTTCAAGATGCAGGCGCGGCCAACACCGGTGGCCGATCCAGTCACCAATGCGACCGGGCGTGATGAATTCATGTTCGGACCGTGCTTTCTCTGTGGGCTTGATGCGGTATTAGGTGAAGTTGGGCGTCGGTGGCCGATAGTCACTCAGCTCGATCGACCGAAACCAGTCGATCGTCTTGACCAGTCCTTCCTCCAGTGGAACCATTGGCTCCCACCCCAGCTTTTGCTTGGCCAGGCTGATATCGGGTCGACGTCGTGTCGGATCGTCGGCCGGTAGTGGCTGGAAGGCAAGTTTGCTGGTGGAACCGCTGATTCGAATGACCTGTTCAGCCAATTCGCGAATCGTGAACTCGACCGGATTTCCGATGTTCACCGGGCCAACAAACTCTTCGACTTCCATCATGCCAATGATGGCGTCAACCAGGTCGTCGCGATAACAGAACGATCGCGTTTGTTGGCCGTCGCCAAACATCGTGATGTCCTCGTTGGCGAGCGCTTGTCGGATGAATGTGGAGACCACACGCCCATCGTAGGGATGCATGCGCGGGCCGTAGGTATTGAAGATTCGAACGATACGAATGTCGACGTGGTTGGACCGGTGATAGTCCATGAACAGGGTCTCGGCGACCCGTTTGCCTTCGTCATAGCAGGCTCGCGGTCCAATCGGATTGACGCTGCCGCGATAGTCTTCCGTCTGAGGGTGCACCTCCGGGTCACCGTAGACCTCACTGGTGCTGGCCTGCAGGATTCGTGCGCCGCAGCGTTTGGCGACGCCCAGCATGTTGATCGAACCCAGCACACTCGTCTTGATCGTTTTGATCGGATTGTACTGGTAGTGGCCCGGCGCCGCCGGGCAGGCCATGTTGTAGATCTGATCCACTTCCAAGTAGATCGGCAGGGTCACATCGTGACGCAACAGTTCGAAGTTGGGGCGATCCAGCAAGTGGGCGACGTTGGACTTCTGGCTAGTGAAAAAGTTGTCCAGGCAGATGACGTCGTGGCCTTCGTCGACCAGCCGCTCGCACAAGTGCGAGCCAAGAAACCCGGCGCCACCGGAAACCAGAATCCGTTTAATCATCAGAGAACCGTTGCAGTCGGACCACTTTGAAAACCAGAAGTCCGACCGTTTTGATTGGTTCGCGGCGTCTTGTCGATGGCCTGCTCAACGATCCGCGGGACGTTCCCGCCGGGGTAGCAGTTGATTGTCGATTAATCGGGTTTTGCCAACGAATCCTGCCACCAAGGCGATACCGGCCACAGGAATCATTGACCGAGTCGGTTCCAGTGTGTCAGCATCGACGATCTTCGCGTAGTCGATGCGATCCAATCCGGGCGCGCCGTCGGTGCCCGACAACAGATCCGCGTGGAGTTGCTCCTCGATCTGACGTACCGATTGGCCCTCCCGCCAGGACGCCAACGCTTTGCTCAGCGAACGCTGGATGACCAGAGCTTGGGCTCGCTCAGCGGACGAGAGGTAGCGGTTCCGACTGCTCATCGCCAGCCCGTCGGGTTCGCGAAATATGTCGCAGCCCACAACACTCAGTCCCAAGTCCAAATCGGCAACCATCGCACTGATGACTTTGAACTGCTGGTAATCTTTCATTCCAAAATAGGCGTGCGTCGCGGGAACCGCATGAAACAGCTTGAGGACGACGGTGCAGACGCCCTGGAAGTGCCCTGGGCGGTGATTACCTTCCAATGTCAGGGCGACATCCGGTGGGTTGACGAATGTGCTGAATCCCTGCG
>JBCCUO010000073.1:0-9410 GCA_039196805.1 Planctomycetota bacterium
CGGCTGTCCCCGAGCCATCTTCGTTTTCAGCTTGGGGATTTCTGGCGGCGGCCCTGGCCTTGCGCGGACGTCGGCGACGCGGCTAGATTTCCCAGCCTGGCCGATACGCTTCTTGGACCAATGCCTGAGCGTCTGAGTTGTTACCAGTCGTCAGCGACTGCCAGTCCCAATCGAAACCCCCGGCTCGGTACGCCAGGTTGCCCAACAACACCGCTTCGGCCAGAGGACCGGTGTAGTCAAAGTCGCACGTCGCGGCAGTTCCGCCTTTGCAGGCCTGAATCCATTCGTTGTGGAATCCAGGCGAATCGGGAATGGATGGCTTGGGGCGTTGAAAACCTTCAAACGTTTTTGCAGGTAGCAACTGATGCTGACCAAATCCGCACAGCAACATTCCCTGATCGCCAATGAACAGCGTGTTGTTTCCCTTGGTGGGCAACCGTCGCTTGGTCACTACCTCCGGAATGCCGTGCGACCAATGCAACTCGATCGGCACGTTTTGGTTTGACGTCGGGAACTGGTAGGTACAGTGCATCGCCTTCGGAGTACGCTGCGGATCGGGTTCAGGCCCCGACGCGTCGACTCGCGTGGGATAACGCAGCCCCAGTGCCCAAAAGGGTATGTCCAAAATGTGACAGCCCCAGTTTCCAGTTTCACCTGTCCCGAAGTCCCACCAGAATCGCCAACCGTAGGGGCAGAACGAAGGGTGATACGGCCGCGGCTTGGCCGGTCCCAACCACAAGTCATAGTCAAGCGTGGCGGGCGGCTTGGGCGTGTCGGTGGGAATCGACGGCATGCCACGGCTGCCACCCACCCAACTAAAGGCTTGTCTCACGGTTCCGATCGCGCCGGACTGAATCAACTCAACCACGCGGTGCATGTTGGGGATCGCGTGACGCTGCGAACCAAGCTGAGTGGCGATGCCGTTTTGCTTCGCGTAGTCGGTCAGTGTTCGTGTTTCCCAGACGTTATGCGCCAAGGGCTTTTCCAGATACACGTGCAGTCCTAACTGCATCGCCGCGTAAGCGGGGTGAAAGTGTGTGTGGTCCGGAGTGCTGATGACAACCGCATCCAGCTCACCCGACAACTCGTCCAGCATCTTGCGATAGTCCACATACCGTTTCGCCTTGGGGTACGCCTCGAACGACTTGCCGGCGCGCTGTTCGTCCACGTCCACCATCGCAATGATGTTTTGGCTCTTCACGCCTTTGACGTTTGCCGAACCGCGTCCGCCGACGCCGATGCAAGCAACGTTTAGTTTTTCGTTGGGGCCCTCCGCCCGAGCGCGTGATGACAGCAGGCAGGTGGATCCTACGGCGACGGCCGTCTGAAGGGCTTGCCGACGTGAAGTCTTGATCAACATGACGATGCCTGGTTTTTGAACGGGACAGAAGCAGCAGTCCAGCATCTTAACTGACGAGACGACTTCGTTTACCCATGATCGCGACGAAGCTGGGAACCAGCACGGTTCGCACGTAGAACGTGTCGATCAGCACGCCCAGCCCCAAAGCAAATCCAAGCTCGGTGATGCCACGCAAAGTCGTTGCTGATCCCGCATCGATGCCGACGGAATTGAGGATTGACGGTAACCAAGCCGATGTCGTCATGCTTAGGAAAGTGGCCGCCATCACCAGCCCGCAAGCCGTAATGATGCCACCCGTCCGTGACACGGCTCGACGAAGCGCCGACATCCATCCCAGTCGTCGCTCTTCCTCAACAATCCGCGTGACCAAATAGACGTTGTAGTCCTGGCCGACCGCCACCAAGATCACGAACAGAAACAGGGGAAGCTTCCAGTCCAACCCGACGTAGTCGTCACCGTAGAGGAACCGGAAGGTCGCGATCGTGATGCCCAGCGTGGCGTAGTAGCTAAGCAGGACGGTGAAGATCAGGTAGACGCACAACCAGAAACGACGAATCAGACTGATCAAGACAATGAAGACAGACATCACGACGGCAAACTTGATCGTTCGATTGTCCGACAACGTGACTTGCCGCAGGTCGGTAATCGACGGAGTGGTGCCAGTCAGAAGCACTCGCGTGCTGCCCCACTGGTCGACGGTCTGTGACAAGTGATCGGTAATCGCGGTACGCATGTTCGAAACCAGTTCACCCGTTTCAATCGCGAAGGGATCACCTTCGACAACGACGTCCAGACGTGCCAGGCGATCTTTCCACCGGGGATCGGTCGCGAAAAAATAGTTCTTCGACAGTCGGTGATTGCGGAGCGCTAGGCGAACGTACGTGTCTTTGCTGAGCGCGTTCATCCGTCGGTCCGGCGGATAGTCTCCCATCGGATCATCGAAAGTGCGGACGGCAGCGACACCGGGAACCGAATAGAGCTGATCGGCAAGCGTCTTAATCTCGGTCTCAAATTCCGGTCTCGGGCGATCGGATTCGCGCTCCAGCAACACCGTGACCGGGCTGATCTCGCCAAGCTGAAAGCTCTGTGAAAGCAACCGAAGTCCCTGGCGACTTCGGCTGCCGGGTTCCAGCTGGCTGCTCAGGTCGTAGGTGACAGATCGCTCGCCACGCCAACCCATCGACGCTGGAATCAGCAGCAAGATCAGGCCCAGCGTCAAACTGGTCCGCGGATGCCGAGTGATCGCGAGCGCTATCGCACTCCACAGGCCGTAGCGGTTTGACGGGTCCGACGAACCGATCAGCGAAATTGGCTGGGCCTGCGGCTGAACCCGCGTCGGCCAGAACACTCGTGGGCCAAGTAGATACAGCAGCGCCGGGGTCAGGCTGGTGCAGACGGCCAGCCCCACCAGCAAGCAGATGGCGATGATCGGGCCGGTGTAGTGGAACTTGCCAAACTGGGCAAACCACATCATCCCCAAACCCAAGATCGTGGTCAGGGCGCTGCCCAACAGCGCCCCGGTCACCTCGCCCAGCGAGCGATGACAGGCCTGCTTCCAGTCCATGCGGCCCGCCTCTTCACGGAGCCGCGAGATTAAAAACAGACAGTAGTCGGTGCCGGCACCAAACAGCAAGACGACGACAAAGATCCGGCTGGTGGTGAAGACCCGTAAGTCCAACAGCGGCACCGTGCCATCCATCGACCACTGAGTCAAGAACGCCACCAAGCCCATCGCCACAATCACGGCGACTCCGATCGAGACCAGCGGCACGGCGATCAGCAACGGTGCTCGGTAGACACAGGCCAAGATCAACAGGATGGCGACAACGGTGAATAACTCGGTGTACTGAATGGCGTCGCGTGCCGCCAGCAACGTTTCACCACCAATGGCAGCGGAGCCGGTCATCCGAAGCAGCAGTCCCGGCTCGCTAAACCGGGCACTGTACTGCAACGTCTGGTTGATCAGTTGCTCAGCCGCTTCGACCGTTTCAATGTTTTGAGTTGCGGCCAGTTCCGTGGAAAGGTTCAGCACAACCAGCTTGGCTGTGTCGTTCTTCAATCGGGCTCCGACGACACTGTCGTCCCACGCCAGGACATCCAGAAGACTATCCCAGGGCTCCAGCGGGCGTTCTTCAATCGGCGGGAACGACGCGATGTCCGGCGACAGGATGATCGCGGCTTCGAAGTCTGCCCCATAGTCTTCCGGTGGCCCCTGCATCGACTCCACCAACCGCCCGCGATCCAGAAACGCGATCGCCATCCTGGGCTCGGTGATCGTCGCCTCGACCTCGGGGAGGCGGTCCACGACCATCGTATAGAACCGCTCGTCGGATTCGATTGAATGGTCAAAGGCTTGTTTGGCTCGCCTGAGCCAGCGACCCGCGTTGGATTCGTCGTCAGCCGGGCCGCCCTGGTAGCCGTATTGGATCGCTCTTCGCCAACATGCCTGCCCCAGTCGATGCGAAAGCCGTCGCAGCAGGTCCAGGGCGACCGCGTCATCGCTGGCGATCAACGGCTGTTCGTCGCGGCCCATCACCAACACGATCTGGCTGCGGCTTCGTTCCCCCGGAAATGCTTGATCCAGAAGCTTGCCCCCGGCGACGCTGGTCATCCTTGCCGGCAAGTAGTCAAAGTCACCGTCGTACGCGATCTGTTTCCACGAGGGGGCAAACAGTCGACTCAGTACGGCGAACAACAGCCACGCCAACACGATCCATCCGCAGTGGCCGATGATCCACTTGGACCAACGATGAGAGAGGCGACCTTGCATCGGGTGGGCATTCAAGGAAGAGGGGCGGGGCGGCACAGTATGACCACATCCTGTCCCTGGAACATCCCGCGTGCCCAAAACAGGGTGGGAGCGGAATCATCGGGCTTTCGGCCAGCCACGGATGTCCCAGCCTCATTGGCCCACCGACCAATGCGTCCTACCATGACCATTGATTGACAATCAGCATTCCAAGCCATTTTCAGCAAGGTCGATATGAAGACGGTTCGTCATGAGTTGGTCGTGGTCGGAGGAGGGCCGGCTGGCTATGTCGCGGCAATTCGTGCCGCTCAGCTGGGCATCGACGTCGCCTGCATCGATGAAAATCCGCGTTTTGGCGGCACCTGCCTGCGCGTCGGTTGCATCCCCAGCAAGGCTCTGCTGGAGTCCAGTCACCTCTATGAAGAAGCCGGTCATCGGTTTCAGGATCACGGGCTGAAGGTCGACGGAGTCCAGATCGACCTGGATGCGATGATGGCTCGCAAGGACAAGATCGTCGACACCCTGACCGGCGGCATCAACTTGCTGTTCAAGAAACGGGGTGTCACTCCCTACACCGGGCGCGGCAAACTGCGGGACGTCGAGTCCGTACTGGTGGAAGGTGATGAGCCCGTGCTGATCCAGGCAGACCAGATCTTGATCGCGACGGGCAGTCGTCCGATGAGCCTGCCCAGCATCGAAGAAGACAATGATCGGATCGGCAACAGCACCACCGCACTTTCGTTCCCTGACATCCCCCAACGTCTGGTCGTGATCGGCGGCGGTTACATCGGACTGGAACTGGGCAGTGTCTGGAATCGCCTGGGCAGTCAGGTCACTGTCTTGGAAGCCTTTGACCGCATCCTGCCAGGCATGGACGCTGAGTTGGCTCAGCTAGCCCATCGAACGTTCAAGAAACAGGGCCTCGAATTCCGCACCGATACCTTTGTGCAATCGGCTCGCCGCGATGGCAACCAGTGCATCGTTGAGATTCGCGACGGGGATCCGATCCAATGCGATCGCGTTCTGTTGGCGGTCGGCCGGGTACCGGCGACCGACGAACTGGGACTGGAAGCGGTGGGCTTGGAAACAGACAAACGTGGCTTCTTGAGTGTGGACGACAACTACGAAACATCGACCTCAGGGATCTACGCCATCGGAGATTGCATCGGAGGTGCCATGCTGGCGCACAAGGCGATGGAAGAGGCGATCGTTTGCGTCGAGCGAATGGCCGGCATCGCTAGTCACATGAACTACGATGTGATCCCCGCGATCGTCTATACCCATCCCGAAATCGCTACGGTGGGCAAGACCGAGGAACAGCTCAAGGAAGCGGGGATCGAGTATCGCAAAGGCGTTTGCCCTTTGGGCGCCAACGGACGGGCCCAGACGCTGGGCGATATCAACGGCCGAGTGAAGATTCTCGCAGACGCAGCGACCGATCGAGTGCTGGGTGTCCACATCATCGGAGTCCGTGCCGGCGACCTGATTGCCGAAGCCGCCTCGGCAATGGAATTCGGCGCCAGCAGCGAAGACATCGCACGCACCTGTCACGCCCACCCCACGCTCGCAGAAGCGGTCCATGAGGCTGCCTTGGACGTCGACGACCGAGCCATCCACACGGCTTAGCGAAAGCCCATTGTCGACAGACCACTCCGTGGTCCCGAGCGGTGCTTGTACCGCGAAGCGCATCGACCGCCCCTTCGTAACGGAAGCCGCGAAGGCTTTCGACAGCGCCACCCGTCAACGTCACGCACCCGCTGAGGCCGAAACTCTAGGCGAGTTCCACTACGGCTTCTTGTCCGACAGCTTCTATGGCCGGTAGTCACCGCGAGGCGCATTGTTGCGGTATTCCAAAGGGGGCGGCTGGTCGGCACCGATCAGCGGCTGGTACTTTCGATCTCCGAGCCGGCTGTTGAGCTCATTGCGTGCGGCCTGGATGAGTTCTGGACTGACGAACAGATCGTAACTGGTTGCCGCCAACGCTCGGGCCGCCACGTTCATCCCCCGCCGCGCCAGCGGTTGGGCGCCACAAGCAACGGCTTGCCAGGAGTGCCCCGGAGTTCCTGGCACCCAGCAGGCGACGGCAAAACCGGTCGTCGGTGTGACCCACGACACGTCACTAACATCAGTCGAACCGCGCCCCTTGGATCCGTTGATCTGCTTGACGGTGCCCAGCGTCTCGAGGGGAATGGCTTCCCCAAGCGACTGTTGCAGTCGAGCGACGAACGGCATCTCATCCGGACGAATGGCCAAATCGTTTTGCTCGATCAAGTTGCGTGTCCCGATTTCCGACAGCACTGTATTGGGAAGCATCTCGACCGTCCCGCCTTGGTTCTCGATTTCCAAACGTGTTTCGGTCGCCAGAGCGCCAGCCTTCGCACACTTGACGAGTCGTTCATACAAACCTCGCAAGGTCCGCGAATCAGGATGGCGAATGTAGTAGTAAACTTCGGCGAAGTCAGGCACTACGTTGGGCGCGCTACCGCCGGCGGTGATCACGTGATGAATCCGTGTTGCATCGGGAACGTGCTCGCGCATCAGTTGTACGGCATGATTGGTCAGTTCGACCGCGTCGAGCGCCGATCGACCCTGCTCTGGTGAGGAAGCCGCGTGAGCGCTGCGACCATGGAACTTGAACTTGGCGGCGATTCGGGCGATCGCGCCGCGATTACCGGCGACGTTTTCGTCGTCAGGATGCCAATGCAGGGCCACATCGCAGTCATCAAAGTACCCGTCGCGAGCCATGAAGGCTTTGGCGGCTCCACCCTCTTCGGCCGGACACCCGTAAAGTCGGATCGTCCCTTCGATCGTTCCTGCTCTGATCTGCTGGGCGATGGAGATCGCCGCGGCTGCGGACGCCACACCGAAGAGATGATGACCACATCCGTGTCCATAGTTTGAATCTGAGCGAGGACTCTGGACCGGCTTGTCATCTTGAGACAAACCTGGCAGCGCATCGAATTCGCCCAGCAACGCGATCACCGGTTTGCCGTCACCATAACTGGCCCGAAAGGCTGTCGGCATCCCAGCGATCGGCGACTCGATTCGAAAACCATGATCGCTCAAGAACGCGCTGAGTCGACGCGACGAATTGTTCTCTTGATATCCCGGTTCGGCAAACCGCCAGATGTCCATCGCCGCCGACCACATCGCATCGTCCAACTGTTGGACGGACGAGGCCAGAGCTGACTTGATGTCAGCGTCCTGGGTCTGGCGGGCAGCACCGGAGGACTGTCCCGTCGCCAGGCATGCGGGCATGGCCATCACGCAGGCCACTACAAAAGTTCGCATTGCGTGAAAGGGATCAAGGGCAGTCATGGTGGTCGCACTCCGGGAATTACAACAGGTGGTCGCGAAACGCTGACGGCCTCCGCCAATTCATGCTAAGCCCTTGGCAACACGTTAGGGGGACTGGCACCGAGCATTTCCGAGCTGCGACTTTCGCATCTCGCTGGTGATCCAACGATGTTTTCCTGCCAGATTACTCGGAATTCGGTCAACCACTTGGATCTCAACTGGGAAACCCTCTAGGAGTTGCTGAAGTCGACTTTGGAAGGTGACAAGCAGCGACGCAGAGAGGGCTTGTTCGGACTCAATCAACACCGTCAAGCCACCGTCACCCCGCTGCATGGCCCGGAAGCGACGGATGTCTCGGCTATGCTCCAGGATGTGTTTGACGGCAAGAGAATGGATGACGTGACCGGACTTACTGAGCAAGACATCGTTGCTGCGGCCTCGTACATCGGCAAGGATGCCGAAGCCGACATCCGGCTGTTGTCGGCAACGTGATGTCGAATCTTCGATGCGGTACCGCAGCAAAGGGAATGAGGGATTGTTGAGTACCGTGACGACATAGTCGTAGCTGTCTGGGATTGACTTGCTGGGTAGCGTCTCCACAAAGCAAACATCGTCCCGCGAACGGATGGTCTTGTCTGGCATCAAATAGCCGATCAATCCACATTCGACCGATCCGTACTCGATCACTGCGCGCGTCCCAAGATCAGTCGCCACACGTTTCAACATGCCACAATCGGCTGGCTCGGCCGTCAGGATGGCGACCTTCAGACTAGGTAGCACCACCGAGTCCTCCGCAGCGGCTCTCGCCAGCAACTCGATGGCACTGCTGTATCCATAGAGGCTAAGCGGATTAAACCGCTCGATGGCTCGAAGATGCTTACGGAGGTCGTGATGGCCTAGGTGATAGGCCGACACTCGCAATCGATTCCTCAATCGATCTTGAATGGGACGCGAAATTCGCTGAGCGAATCCCTTGAGCCCCGGTGCGAATGATCCACTGTGCCCCCACAAGAACACTTTGCGGTCAAAGACGTCCAGGCCATGCGCCTGCTCACAGCGATACTTGCTCCGCAGCATCTCTCGGTGTGCCTGGTGGCTCCAGTAGACGGACATTGGGGTACCGGTCGATCCGCCCGTTCGGTGCCAGCGTCCAGGTTGAGGCGCTTCGGAAAGGAATCGTTTCGGCTGGTCCCGAACGTCTTCCTTCGACAAAACGGGAACCGTTTCGATGAACTCTGAAAGCGAGCAAAACTGCTCGGGGAGAAGAAACTGGACGGCCAGGTCGCGGTAATGCGGAACCGACTTTCTCGCGTGCGCCCAAACCTGGTTGAGTCGTGCAAGTTGAAAGTCGCGAACGTCACCCGCCGTCCATGCCTCGCGTTGTTCGAACTGAGCCAGCGCTTGTTGTGCCTGGCGAAATCGCGGCAATGCTTTCAGTAGGTGCATGGAACTCGGGACATGTGTGATGGATCAGGCCGGCGTCTTGGGTATCAAAGAGTAGGTAGCTGGGCTGGCCTCGATCCGTGAGTCGATTCGGGGTTGAATGGTAGGTCAAATGGCTCGGAACAAAGGGGGGTTTGTTCCGATTCCAATGAGCGCCCTAGAACGCTTCCATAAATCTGGATCAGCTCGGCGTAGCTCCGCGATTTGGTGAACCGGGACTCGAAGGTGGTTCGAGCATTGCTTCTCATGTTTTGACCGACGTCCGAGGATTGGGATTGCATTCGTTCAACCTGTTTCGCCAAGTCCGCTGCGTCACCCGGCGTGAAGTGAAAGCCATTGACACCATCAGTGACCAGTTCGTTCATCGCGCCCAGTCGGCTGGCGATGACAGGCGTACCGCAAGCGAACGCCTCCGCGATCGTGCGGCCAAAGGTCTCGTACCACAGCGACGACATGATCAGCGTTTTGGCATTGCCCAACTGGCGAACCACGCCGGAAAGCTCTTGGTTTCCTAGAAACTGAATCGACGGATTGCCATGAGCGATCTGCCGCAACTCGGCC